>DATKED010000138.1:0-8408 GCA_035512375.1 Anaerolineales bacterium | reverse complement strand
GCGATGGAACATCAACAAGAGCGGTTTACCGGCAAATTCTTTCAAAGAGATGGGCCTGCCTTCTGTCGTCTCCACGGAAAAGGGGATCGCTGTATCATTTGGTCTGAGTCGCATACATTGTCCTCCTGCTGGCGAAATTCTGCGAGGTAAGCGTCACGTATATCAAGCTTCCAGCGGTTCCGTTTAGCGGTACACTGAAGCCGGTTAGGATTGCCTGCTCTTGTTTACGCCATAAGCTCGTGCCACCGGCAAGACCAGCAACAAGCCGCTTTCTCCTTCGTCCAGGTTACCGACAACCTTTTTTGTTGTCTCGACGATCGCATCCACTTGTGCTTCGTCCTTGGCCGTTGTGAAGATGGTGCGGTTCATATTCTCTGGTATCTCATAGAAGTCCCCTATGGAGGGTATCAAAGGCATATCGTCGCGCCATCCGTCCAACTGGCGGATACGACCCATACCGGTGCTGAATAAAACCGTCGCACTCTGAATGCCTGTTTCTTCCCAGGCAATGAGTAAATCCTCAAGCCGGTCTGGATTATCTAGAACGAACAGAATCAGGTACATTAGTTTGTCTCCTCATTAGGTGGATCAGGTGAAACTTCAGCCTGCCTGGCTTGCGGCGATTTGTTCTGTACATCCTGATGTCCAGAAGCGAACAGGCTCCGCAGGATCGGAGGGGTTACCAGTGTGGTAGCCAGGACCATGCCAACAATCGCTGAAAATTCATCCGAACTTACCAGGCCCGCCTGAATGCCCACGCTTGCTACGATTAGCCCAACTTCGCCGCGTGAGACCATGCCTGCCCCCAATTGGACAGACTCTCGCACGTTCAGTCCACCTAACTTTGCGCCGATCCCGGCACCCAGCCATTTTCCAGCAATGGCGGTCAAAATTATGACCAGGGTGAACCAGAGCATATCCGACTGAAGTGAACGTGCATTGACTGAAAGCCCAATATTAATGAAAAAGACCGGGACGAACAAGCCATACGCGAGGGCATGGACTCCACGTTCCACGCGTTCTTTCTCGCCGCTGCGCGCCATCATCAATCCGGCGATGAATGAACCAGTGATCGCTGCCATGCCGCCCAATAGTTCTGCCGCTAATCCGTAAGCAAGCATCACAACCAGCGCCAGTGTGAGTACACCCTGACTAACAGGTAAATGCGCAACCCGGCGCATCAACCATGGCAAACCTGATCGCCCAATGGTCACCGAAAGAATCAGGAAGACAATCATCTTTAGCAGGATCCACAATACTCCACCTACAGTTCCTGAACCGGATACCACAGCCAGGAAGATTGATAGCGACAGAATGACCAAAATATCATCGAAAACTGCGGCTCCCAACAAACTCAAACCAACGCGGCTCCGCAATACCTTGAGTTCCATTAAAGTTTGCGCAGAGATACTTACGCTCGTAGCGCCTAGTGTAAGGCCGAGAAATATAGCCACCGCGTTGTCCAGACCGTAGAGTCTGCCCACGCCCCAGCCAAGCACGGCGGGCACAATTACCCCCAGAAAGCCGCCATATGCCGCCACCCGGGTATTGCGGGTCAATTCATTCAAATGCAGCTCCAGACCGGCAATAAACATCAGCAAAAGAACTCCCAATTCACCAAACTCGTTGATTGTCTCTGTCAGGGAGTGATCGATAAATGGCAGGTTCAACAAATCAATGACAGTCGGCCCCAGAAGGATACCCACCAGGAGTTCTCCCAACACCGACGGCTGACCCAGGCGCACGCTCAGATAGCCGGCCAGCTTTGCGGCGAGAAGAATAATTGAGAGCAGGAGGGCAAGTTGGAGAAATGTACTCATGGCAGGATCCAATCAATAGTTCGGCGCTGCTGCCGTTTGGAATGCGACATACACTGTGGTGACACACCAAAAGTCGCTGCAAGGCGCGATGCGCCGCACACCAGAAATTCTGCACACATAATCAAGATAATGAGTCCGTCAAGGGAAAAAAACAATGAACATCATCTGTAACTCCACACGATGAAAAAACAGAGAATTTATATACCATGAAGGCTGCCGCTTAAGATTAATTCCACCGATGTGGGCACTCGGTCAAATCGAAAACGAAATCCCTCTGAAATTGTGGAAACCAATCGCATACCTCGTGTGTTCAAGCATGGAGGTTTCACCAGGTCAACCCGCTCAGATGTCGCCTGGATAAAAAATGCCCGCCGTCAGGGTGAGGGGGATACCTTAAGAGCAGGCTTCCATAAACACATCTATTACCTGGGAGTTGGAAACAAAGGGGGGATGCATTACTGAAGGACGCGCATCCTTCTGAGCTAAAGCCGGGGTTCGAATCCCCGTGGGGATACAAACCTAAATTATCATGTTGCGCAAACCCTGGGAATGACCTCAGCCTGCTCAAGGACAGTCATTGTCGCTTTCTTTGATTACAATTCCTCGCTTGGGCGATCGAATTTGTATTTTCAAGCAGCCGGATTTTACAATAAGATCAACCAGTTTTCATTTGCAAGTTTGCTGGATTCGCCCAACATCCCTGAAAGGCGACTTCATCAAAATCATCACTGCGACATCTTGTAATGCAAGAAAGGAGCGAGGCCTTTGATGTAAGAAGAAGACCCCGCGAGATGCATCCGATGCAGCGGATGCATCTCGCGGAGTCTTGCTAATTAATAGACTCCACCCACCACCGGGTGGTTGATTTTCTGCTGCAACCCTCCTATAATTGGCATTAATTGAAACACGGTCAGGTTGCAGTTTTTCAGCCTTTAGGTTTGGCAGTTTGATTCAACTGGTGGGAAACCAGGACATGCGCTGAAAAGGGAGCAAAATTAAGGCAATTTTTTTGTAACGGAGGAAATTATGAAACGGCAGATAATCAAATAACTGCCGGTACCGAGGTTTTCATGGCTACTCAGGTGAGTTCGCGACTTCTGACATCGTTCAAAAATATTTCACGAGCCACAGGCATTTCATGTATTGTGCTGGGCTGTCTCGTGTTGGCAGGATGGCAGTTCGACATCTCAGCGCTGAAGAGCGTCGTTCCCGGGCTGGCCACGATGAAGGCAAACACCGCGATTGCCTTTATTTTAGTGGGCGCTTCGCTCTGGCTGCGAGGGCATGAAAGGTCAAATCAGAAGATCTATATTGCGGCACAAGCATGCGCCGGATTCGCGGCTTTGTTGAGTATACTCACCCTGGGTGAATATATTTCGGGGTTGGATTTTGGAATAGACCAGCTTTTATATCGCGACCTGCAAACAATCGAAGCGTCATTTCCGGGACGAATGTCCCTCGCCACAGCATTCAATTTCGCAATGCTCAGCGTTGCCCTGCTCGTCCTCGATGCAGAGATTCGCGGGAATTTTCGGCCAGCCCAATTTCTGGCGCTGACCGCAGGTGCGGTCGCCGCAATCGCTTTGCTCGGCTATTTATACGGCGTGGATACATTGTACAACGTGAGAGCCTACTCCTCCATGGCTTTACACACCGCGTTGGGTCTCGCTTTGCTTTCGCTGGGTATTCTCTGTGCACGCCCACAAAAGGGTTTCATGGAAATCGCTATAACTGAGACAGTCGGGGGTATCGTCTTGAGGCGGTTAATGCCATTGACCATCCTCATTCTGGTTGTGCTGGGCTGGTTGAGATTACAAGGACAGCAGGCAGGGTTCTATGATACGAACTTTGGGGTGGCATTCATGGTGCTGCTCAGCGCCGCTTCGCTGAGCGTTGTCCTCTGGTTGAATGCCGGGCGACTCAATCGCGTCGATGCAGAGCGCGGACAGGCGGAGAGAGCATTAAGCCTGACCGAGCAGCGTTCGCGCGCACTCATTGAAAGCAGTTGGGATGCCGTTGCCCTTTTTGGCGCTGACGGAACCATCCTGTATGGCAGCCCATCAACCGTTCAAATCCTCGGTTATTCGTTGGACGAGTTTGTTGGGAGGAATGCATTTGAACTGATCCACGAAGAAGATCATCCGTTCGTCACCGAGTGCCTGACCATCTCCCTCCAGCAGCCTGGCGCGCAGGTTCCCGTGCATTCTCGTGTTCGTCATAAGAATGGGGAGTGGCGCTGGCTGGAAGGTGTCTTCACGAACTTACTGGATGAGCCCGGCGTTCGGGCCATCGTCAATAATTATCACGATTTTACAGAACGCAAGCAGGCAGAAGCGGACTTGTACAAGAGCGAAGAGTTACTACGCCTCGGTTACGATACAGCCAAACTCGGTATATGGCAGAATAATCTCGTGACAGGTACGGTACATTTTGATGAACGCGCTCGTGCCCAATATGGATTCGACGCAGATAATGTAACACTTGCAGAGGTGATTGCCCGCATTCATCCCGATGATGTAGACCGATTAGGAAAAGAGATCGCTAGTGCAACTGACCCGGCCGGTGATGGTCGGTACGGAACAGAATATCGAGTTATTCATCCAGATGGTTCGGTGCATTGGCTGGCCATACAGGCACGTGTTTACTTCCAGGGTGCAGGCCATTCACGCCGTCCAGTAACAGGGTTTGGCACAAGCCAGGATATTACCGAACGCAGGAAGGCGGAAGCAGAAATACGCGAGTTGAACGAGGAATTGAATGAACGCGTTATTGAGCGAACCGCCGCGTTGTCACAGGCGAATAGCCTGCTCGAAATGATGCTTGAAAATATGCCCGATCAGATTTACTTTAAAGATGCCCAGAGCCGCTTTATCAGGAACAGCAGGTCCCAGGCCCGGGCGCTCGGTTTGAACGACCCCGCCGAAGCCATAGGCAAGTCAGACTTCGACTTTTTTCCACATGCACAACTATATTACGAAAAAGAACAGGAAATCATACGATCTGGCAAGTCCATGGTGGATGAGGAAGAACGGGTTGTTTGGCCGGACGGCCGCGAGACCTGGGTCTCGACAACGAAAGTTCCACTCCCTGATCAGGCCGGCCAAATCATCGGCACATTCGGGATTTCCAGAGATATCACCGAACGAAAGCGGGCTGAAGCGGAACTGCAAAAAGCCAAACAGGAACTGGAAGCCGCCAACAAGGAACTGGAAGCCTTCAGCTATTCCGTCTCCCACGATCTGCGCTCGCCTTTGCGCTCCATCGATGGCTTCAGCCAGGCGCTTCTGGAGGATTACGCAGACCAATTGCCGGCTAAGGGCCAGGACCACCTGAAGCGCGTACGGGCCGCGACCCAACGGATGGGGCAATTAATTGACGATCTATTGAACCTCTCCAGGGTGTCACGCGCAATCATGAAATCGGGTCCGGTTGACTTGAGTGAACTTGCACAGGGTATCGCCGGGGAACTCCAGCGTACCCAGCCTGAGCGCAGAGTGAACTTCAGCATCACTCCGAATCTGAAAGCGCACGGTGATCCGAATCTCCTGCGGGTTGTTTTGGAAAACCTCCTGAATAACGCCTGGAAATTCACTTCAAAGCTGGAGCAGGCGGAGATTGAAATTGGATCGAAGGATGAAAACGATGAGACAATTTATTTCATCCGCGATAACGGAGCAGGTTTCGACATGGCGTATGTCGATAAGTTGTTCCGGGCATTCCAGCGTCTTCATTACATGTCGGAATTTTCAGGGACTGGCATCGGCCTGGCTACGGTTCAACGGATCATCAACCGGCACGGCGGGCGCATCTGGGCGGAAGGCGCTGTCGATCAGGGAGCAATATTCCTTTTTACCCTGCCCGCGTTGGATCGCGCCAAACCCGGGACCCAGCCGCAGGAAATCGAATCCCTTGCCGGGCGGGTAAAGGAAATCATTTGATTGGTAGGCTCATATGACGAATCAGCCCACGTTATTATTCAGTACCCTATTCGCCGTCACCGCCGCCGGCATTTATAGTTACGTTGGCTGGCGCTTAAGCAAGCGTGTTATTTCTTCCGCAGAAGCCAGGCTGGCCTGGGGATCCTTTACAGTATGGTGGTATGGGCTGGCGGCAACCACATTGATCGGCGGTCTCCTGAGTTTGTTCGGCGCGTTGGGTCTGACGAGTCTCCCCCTATTCGTGACAGCGACCTATTTGAATATTCTGATAATCTGCCTGGCGCTGTGGGGTCTTTTATATTACCTGATCTACGTGTTCACAGGGAATAGACGATCGCTGGCGCCTTTGACTGCCTTCTACGTAATCTACTACATCCTGCTCCTTTACTACATCACTGCCAGTATTCCCGGCGATGTAACTGTCGGTCGCTGGAACACAACAATTGTCTATCGCGTTCCTCTAACAGGACCCTTCTTTATCATCATATTATTTTTCCTCCTGTTGCCGCAAATTATCGGTGGTCTGGCTTACTTTTCACTCTATTTTCGAGTGTCAGATGTAACACAAAAGTACCGCATTCTTTTGGTATCCTGGAGCATCGTTGTCTGGTTCTTAAGCCCTATCGCCGCCCTGGCGGGAGGGTTAGCGCAACAAGACTGGTGGCAGCTTGTGAGCCGGTTCATCGGTCTGGCGGCCGCGCTCACCATTCTCATGGCTTATCTGCCCCCGCGCTGGTTGAAACAACGGTATGGCATTATTTCTCTTGGCGATGAGAGCACAGAAGGCTGAAAGGGCGTACACATGGAAGATAAAATGATTTTGATCGTGGAAGACAACCCTGACGACGAGGAACTGACGATACGCGCTTTGAAGAAGAACAATATTGGCAATCGTCTGGTTGTTGTACGCGATGGGGCTGAAGCGTTGGATTTCTTATTCTGCACAGGCGCGTATTCCAACCGTGATCCTCTTGATTTACCCCAAACGATCCTGCTGGATCTGAAGCTTCCGAAAGTGGATGGGTTGGAGGTACTCAAGCGTATTCGCGCTGACAAACGTACCAGCCTGCTCCCGGTTGTCGTTCCTACTTCCTCAATTGAGGAGCGGGATTTACTGCAAAGTTACAGGAACGGAGCAAACTCCTACGTCCGCAAGCCTGTGGACTTCAATGAGTTTTTAGAGGCAACGCGTCAGCTTGGCTTGTATTGGCTGATTCTAAATGAAACACCACCTCTTCAGAAGGATGGATATGGATAATGAAGAAACCATTGCGAGTCTTAATCGTTGAAGACTCTGAGGACGATGCCCTGTTATTAATACGTGAACTTCGGCGCGGCGGCTATGATGTGGAGTTTGAGCGGGTGGAGACATCTCGAGCCATGCAATCGGCGCTCATGCAAAAGAAATGGGATCTGATCCTGAGTGACTACAGCCTGCCTGAGTTCGATGCCCCCAAGGCGTTGGAATTGCTTAAAGCCAGCGGCCTGGATCTGCCATTTATCCTCGTTTCGGGCACGATCGGCGAAGAGTCTGCAGTAACCGCCCTGAAAGCCGGTGCAAACGACTTCCTGTTGAAGAGAAATCTTGCCAGGCTCGGGCCAGCCATAGATCGTGAACTGCGTGAGGCTGAATCGCGCCGCGAAAGAAGACGGGCGGAGGATCAACTCAATTATCATGCTCGTTTGCTCAGATATATCAACGACGCGGTCATTGCCACAGATGACCAATTCCGTATCACCGCCTGGAACCGTGCGGCCGAGAGGATGTATGGCTGGTCCAGTGAAGAAGTATTGGGAAGGTACATTTCTGAAATTCTGAGCGGCGAAATTACCGACATTCAGCGGGCGGAAGCCGAAGAACTGCTTACGCAAAGCATCACTTCACGTGACGAAAGAATTTATCGCCGCAAAGATGGACGAACCATATACGTGGAGGCAAACACAATCGCACTTACCGACGCCAATGGCAAAATGACCGGTTTTGTAAGTGTGGATCGTGATATCACCGAGCGCAGACGCGCACAGGAGGAATTGCAGCGCAGTGAGCAGGTACTGCGCCTGTTCGTGGAGCATTCGCCCGCCTCCATCGCCATGTTCGACCGCGAGATGAAATACATCGTGACAAGCCGCCGCTACCTGATCGACTATAAACTTGGCGACCAGGAGGTGGTCGGACGCTCCCATTACGAAATCTTCCCCGAGATCCCCGAACGCTGGAGGGAGATTCACAGACGCTGCCTTGCAGGAGCAGTCGAATCGGCGGAGGAAGACCCGTTCCCGCGCCTCAGCGGTAAGCTGGATTGGGTGCGTTGGGAGATCCGCCCATGGTATGAAGCGCAGGGGGAGATCGGCGGCATTATCCTGTTTTCAGAGGTGATCACCGCCCGCAAGCAGGCGGAGGAAAAATTCCGGCTGGCAATTGAAGCCGCTCCCAACGCGATCCTCATGGTGGATTCGTCCGGTGCAATCCTCCTTGTCAATTCCCAGACCGAGAAGTATTTTGGCTATGATCGCGGCGATCTCATCGGGCAAAACGTGGACAGGCTGGTCCCCGCGCGCTTCCGCGGGAAGCATGCCGGTTTTCGAGCCGGCTTCCTGACAGAATTGGGCGCAAGACCCATAGGCATGGGCCGTGACTTGTTCGGGCTGC
>DATKED010000137.1:0-7309 GCA_035512375.1 Anaerolineales bacterium | reverse complement strand
GTTGTTGCCTCCCTCGGATGTGGAATGATGAAGGAATATACCGGCTGGCTATTCGATCTTTATACTCAAAAAGATGGCATTGTCTTGTGGCTGGTGGGGGAAGATCATAAGCCACATTCTTTTACGCAATCATTTCCAATTACCTTTTATGTAGGTGGTCCTTCTCACCGTTTGCGCCAGTTATGGAAGTTTCTGCGAGACAAGCCCGTTGGGCAGCCGGTAAGACTTTGCCGCACACAACGACGAGACCTTCACGAAGGGATCAAAGATGTACTGGAAGTCAACATACTCAAGCCATCTTTGTTCGATGAATTATTCAGGGAAGTCAACCAGCTTTTTCCCGACCTACTCTATTACGACACCGATATTCCCCTCATCCTGCGCTATGCCGCTGAATTTGGTGTTTTCCCGCTTGGACGCTGCAAAGTGGAAGTTAAGCAAGGTTGGAAGATTTCAAGCATTATCCCACTGGATACTCCCTGGGAACTTGACCCCAAACTGCCTGATCTACGGGTATTGGAAATCAGACCAGATATCAACCCTTTCCACGGTGTGCCACAATACATCCGTGTTCAGTTCAACCACTTCAACTATCAACTATCCCTGGATGATCCTCGCCAGCTTTTATTTTCTTTGAATGGCATTTTGCGGCAATTTGACCCTGATCTGATTCTGACCAGTTATGGAGATACATGGCTGTTTACTTATCTTGAAATAATCTCGAAGAAGACAGGTATTCCTTTTAATCCCAACCGTGACCTTGCTAAGGCAGTCTATCGTAAAAAAGAGATCAGCTTCATCAATTATGGGCAGGCACACTATCGCGGCGAGCAGGTGCATCTCTTTGGGCGCTGGCATGTGGATGACCAGAACTGTATGACCTTTGGCGATTATGGGTTAATGGGTGCAATCGAGCAGGCACGGGTCACTGGCTTGCCTGTGCAGGAAATCGCAAGGCGTTCCCCTGGCGCAGGGATTGCTGCAATGCAAACCCTAACTGCTTTAAAGTGGAATGTTCTGGTTCCCTACCAACAGCAAAAAGGGGAAGTCCCCAAAACCTATAATGAACTTGTTGTATCGGATCGCGGGGGATTGGTTTTTGAACCTCTCCTCGGTATCTTCCCCAATGTTGCCATCATCGATTTTATGTCCATGTATCCCTCGATCATCGTGGAATACAACATCTCCCCTGAAACCGTCGGCGTGGAAGAAAAGGATGCTTTTGAAATCGCAGAAATGGGCATCAAGATCAGCTCACATGAGGGACTGGTCCCTGCCGCATTGCGACCAATGGTGGAAAAACGCATCAAAGTCAAGCGGCTTCTGCAAAAGATGGACAAGGCTGATAGTCGTTATATCCGATACAAGGCATACAAAAATGCGCTCAAATGGTTGTGCGTGGTGGCGTATGGTCGTCTGGGGTTTGCCAACTCTACATTTGGAAGGATCAATTCCCATGAAGTTGTTTCATATATTGGCAGAAAATTACTGCTGGAGGCAAAAGAGATTGCAGAAGATCATGGCTTTACAGTCATTCATGCTTATGTGGATAGCCTTTTTATCTGCCGTCCAGATGCTGCCGAAGAGGAAGATTTTCAATCTGTGCTGGATGAAATTGAAGGGGAAACGAAATCACCCATTGAATTGGAAAATGTTTATTCATGGATGGCATTTGTGTCTTCCAGGCAAAACCCCAATCTCTCGGTTGCCAATCGCTTCTTTGGTTTGCAATCGGATGGAGAATACAAGTTACGCGGTTTGGCATCCCGCCGTGAAGATACCCCGTTATTTGTCGCTGAAACACAATTACAGGTTTTGCAAGTCCTGGCGAAGGAAAAAGACCCTATTCAGCTTGCAAAATTACTGCCTGAAGTTTTGAACCTGGTCCATGAAAAAATGTCTGCTTTGAGTGATCGAAACGTACCCATCGAAGAATTACTAATAACGCAAACACTTAGCCGGGAACTTAATGAATACCGCGTCCCTTCCCCTGCGGCACGGGCGGCCTGCCAGTTACAAGCAATTGGAAGGAATATTCAAATGGGGCAACGAATACAATTTATTTATGTGAAGACAAAACAAGGTGTGCGTGCCTGGGGCTTGCCGGATCCATTCAACCCCACCTGGATTGATACGGCGAAACACAAAGAACTGCTTTTTAGGGCGGTGTATGAAGTTTTGCAGCCGCTAGGAGTCACTGAAAATGTTTTGAGAAATTGGATATTTACGAGAGCCAGTTACCTGCTTCCCCCTGGATTGCTACATCACAGGCTTGAAATGCCTCTGTTTGCGAATTTGGAAAGCCTGCACAGCAGGTAGGGGGCGAAATTCAACCTTTTCATATACAATCAAAAACAATCTCAATACATCAGGAATACTACAGGATACCTACGGGCTCTTGAGCAGCCTTGACTTGAAGAAAGAGGGAACACACCGCAAGCGCTTCAAGCTGGCATTCGCCTATGCCAAGGCGGCGCTGACCGAACCGAAAGTGCACGCCAAATCCGACAGGTAAGTTTAGTTAACGAACAGAATTCTGGTATCGGGTTTGGGTTGGGGAAAGCTGGGAGCGGGTCAAACCAATTCGGGCTTGCGCACGATCCAGATCAGGGCAACTCCCGTGATCGCTCCAGCAACCAACCCGCTGGTGACGGCGATCACCGTCGTGCCCACCACGGGAGCAATGACCGGATCGGTAAACAGAGACAATACCCCCTGGCTCACCCAATATCCCACCGCCCAGGCCACGGCACTGGCGATCACCCATGTAAGAGCCTGGGGAATTTCGCGCCGCAACACGGGCCATTGAACCAATGCAACAATGGCACCAAACAGAAAGTAGCCAATAAACGCAATAAACACCGTGCTGGGCAGCATCTGGATCAGTAACAATCCCAAAATATAGCCAGCAGCCCAGGAAATTCCATCAGCCAGGATCCATTGGGTGCCGGCAGTGACGTACCGCCTCAAAACGATCCATTGGGCAAAACCAATAGCAGTCCCGGCAAGAACCGGGACTGCTATTTGGGCTAAGCCAAGGTTGAGCACATTTACAAGAAGAATGGCCGGGAGAAAACCCAGGAGCATTCCGCCGGCTGTGGCGAGGGTCCAGCCCAGCCACAGACCGAATTCATTGCGTTCAACCTTGACTTCATCAATATCTATCGTCATTCGTGTGGCTTATGCCCGGCGCATCAATCCTACTAGGAACAGCAACACCACAGCACCACCGATCGCAACCAGGATGCTGTAAAGGTTAAACCCGCTCACGCCCGGGGCACCAAGGGCGTTCATAAGGAAGCCACCGATCAGGGCACCGACGATACCCACCACAATATTAGCCAATGCACCCATTTGGGCGTTGCTGCCCATGATCATACTGGCAATCCAGCCTGCCAGCGCACCCAACAGAATCCAAATCAATATGTTTGTAAGCATTTCAATCTCCTTTAGTTTTTGGTTTGTGAGAACAACAGTAATATACAGGCATCGAAGAATTTCTACAATTAGGGAAGTCATTGCTCATCTGGGGGTAATCCCTTATTAATCCATTTCTCATTTTTCAGTATAGTGAAGGAACAAGGAGTTGCCATGTATCGAACAGTTCCCACACGCACGCGCGGACGCGGCTCCGGTTGCTCGGGACGTCTGCTTATAGCTGCTGCCATCGCGGCGTTTTCACTTTTCTCCTATTTCGGTTCCAGGCAGGATAATCCTGTGACCGGAGAGACCCAGTACATTGATATCACGGTTGAGCAGGAAATTGCTCTTGGATTACAAGCCGCCCCGCAAATGGCGGCGGAATTTGGCGGCTTGGATGAGAACGCCAGCGACCAGGCGATGGTTGACGAAGTGGGAAATCGGATCCTGCAAAGTTCTCTGGCGGGCAACTCACCCTACGAATTCGATTTCCATCTATTGGATGATGATCAAACGATCAACGCGTTTGCCCTGCCAGGCGGACAGATTTTTATCACGAGAGCCCTGTACGATAAACTTCAAACAGAAGGTGAACTTGCCGGCGTTTTGGGTCACGAGATCGGGCATGTCATTGCCCGTCATTCGGCAGAGCATATCGCCAAGGCAAAGCTCACCGAGGGTCTGACCGGTGCCGCAGTCATTGCCGCCTATGATCCCGATAATCCTTCCAGCGTCAGCCGGGCGCAGATCGCGGTATTGATCGGTCAACTGATCACCCTGAGATATGGGCGCGAAGATGAACTGGAATCAGACTATCTGGGCGTCTGCTTCCTCAATGACGCCGGTTATGATCCCAATGAATTGGTCCGCGTGATGGAGGTGCTGGCTTCTGCTCAAACCGGCGGCCGGCCGCCGGAGTTCTTCAGCACTCATCCGAACCCTGAGAACCGGGTCCAGCGTATCCAACAAGCCATCCAGAACGTCAATACCTGTCCCTAAAGAGATTACGTGTAAGAACTGAAGCTAAAGTCCATCAGAGATGATGGACTTCTTAGTGTCACCCTGAGCCTTGTTCTGAGTAGAGCGAAGGAGCAACTTCTCGGGGATTCTTCGTCGTGGCGCTTTGGCGCCCCTCGCCAGAATGACATTGAAAAGCACTCCGCATGCTACTATAATAGCCATAATCCTTCCCGATCATGAACACGAATCCAAACTACCATCTTGCCGTACAGGATTTTCAATCTGCACACCTGCGGGGAAAGCTGCAGGGCGTGCTGGCGCGCATCACCGGCAGGTCGAACGAACTGCTTTCCTACGAGGAGATCGCAGACAAACTCAAGCTGCAGGGGCGTTCCGATAAGGGCGTCCAGACCATCCCGGTCGATGCCATCATCGGCAGTGTCGGGCGCTACACCGATTTCACACGCACCTTCCTGCCCCGCCGCGCAAACGACCGCCAGCGCTGGGCGAACGTCAAGGCTGCCGCGCTGGACCCTGTGGGTGAAGGGCTGCAGCCCATCGAAGTGTACAAGGTCAGCGATGTTTACTTCGTGCTGGATGGCAACCATCGTGTGTCCATTGCGCGGCAGGAAGGCTGGAAGACCCTCGAGGCGCATGTCATCGAGATCCAGACCAATATTCTCTTAACACCGGATATTCAGCCGAATGAATTGATCGTCAAAGCCGAATATGCTGATTTCCTGGAACAGACGCGATTGAACAAAACACAGGAACCGGTTGACTTGAAAATCACGATCCCCGGGGGATACCAAAAACTGCTGGATGAGATCTGCACCTACCGCTGTCAGGTGGAGGAGGAGCAGCAAAACGCGTGCTCGCTCCAGGACTCAGCCGAACGCTGGTACCGGGAGATATACCTTCCTTTTTCTGAAGCGGTGCGCGAGCGCGGCATGATGCGCTGGTTCCCCGACCGGACCATTACCGACCTCTACGTGTGGATGTCTGAACACCGCGAGGAATTGGAGAAGGAACTGGGCTGGACCATCCGCCCGGAAGCCGCGGCAGAGGCGGTCATCCAGAATAAAAGCCGGCGTGCGACGGCTGAAGAGTCAAAGACTGGCAGCTGGCGCAAGGCACGTTTGCTCAACCGTTATTCCGAACACCTCTTCAGAGATATCCTCGTGCCGCTTGGCAAAAGCCCTGAAAGTTGGGATGCATTGGAACAGGCGATCCAGATCGCACGGCGGGAAAATGCGAACATCCTTGCCCTCCACACGGTGGAGACCCAGGAAGAGTTAAGTGACCCCGGAGTGAGCGCTCTGCAAGATCAATTTAATCAAAGATGCGCAAATGAAGAGGCGCGCGGGGTACTGGCAATTGAAGTGGGTGAACCGACTCAGAAAATCCTGGAGCGCGCCGCCCTGACCGATCTGATCGTGCTGAAGATCGCACACCCCCCATCAACAGGGATCAAAGTGCTGGCATCCCATATCCGCACACTGATCACACGTTCCTCCCGACCCATCCTGGCAATCCCTGGAAAGATATCCAAATTTCGTCACGCGTTGCTTGCGTTCGATGGAAGCCCGAAGTCCAAAGAAGCGCTGTTTGTTGCCACCTACCTGGCAGAGCAATGGCAAACGGAATTGACCATTCTCACCGGCCTGGATGACCAGGTGCAGAACAGTTCCGCGCAGGGCTTCGCTCAAAATTATCTTGAGTTCAATGAGCTCGAAGCGCGTTTTCTTAGTAAACCATATTCCACAGAGACTCTAAGGGCAACAGCCGGGGAGATCAATGCAGATCTTGTCATTATGGGTGGTTACAGCGGCTCGATCCTCAAGGAAATGACCGTGGGCAGTTCTGTCAACTTCATGTTGCGCGAATCGGAATTCCCGATCCTTATTTGTCGCTAGAAACCACAACAGCTTGTGAGAGCTCATCCTTTTCAGGGAAGAATCGCCTGAATCCTTCTGCAATGGCAAGCCCGGCAAAGATAGTGACCCCAAGCACAAAGAACATCCCGCGCCCACCAATACTTTCCAGTAAGAGCCCACCGGCAAACCCGGCCACTGCCGATCCTACACCAAACATCATCGCCCCGAAGAGTCCCTGGGCGCTGGATTTTAAACCGAGGGGTGCATTTTCATCCGCATAGGAAACACCTGCCAGCCACAGCGCGGGAAAGATCGTCCCACCGAACGCCTGCAAAATCAAGACCATGAAGGGAGTGCTGACGACTCCATATAGCAGGGAACGGATCCCGAGCAATACCAGCGCCAGGATGAGCAAGCCATAGGAGCCAAACTTCTTCACCAGTCGATTGCCAAAAAAGAATATCGGGATCTCCGTCAATGTGGCAATCGCCGATGCAACGCCCATCGTCGATTCGTTCGCGCCTAATTCAGCCATATAAGGGAATAAATAGGAAGCCACAGAAAATGCGCCGATACCGCCCAGGAAAGCCAAAAACAAAAAATGGATCCAGCGGCGGTTGGTCAACAGAGTGCGAATGCCGCCATGATTGGATACAGCCTCCCCATGTGAACCATGTACAAATCTCTGGCTGATAAAGAAATTTACGAGCATGATCACAGAAAAGCTCCAAAACGCAGCATGCAGACCATTATTCTGTATCAGCACTCCTGCGATGGGAGCGAACATTCCCCATCCAATCGTGCCGCCGAGGCGGATGCGCCCGTACATCGCGCGTTCCTTTCCAAGCATGTTCATGGTCGCGCTGTCTGCCAGTGCGGGAACGGGCGAAAGGAAGGTATTAAACAGAATGATAAGTGCAAAAACGACAACAAAACTTGTGAAGGATTGGAGCAGGAATATCGCCAGCACTGCAACAGCAATACCGAGCCCCATCACGAATTTATGCCAGCGTTTTGAATCAGCAAGACCGGTCCAAAAAGGGGATGCGACC
>DATKED010000136.1:0-8345 GCA_035512375.1 Anaerolineales bacterium | reverse complement strand
ATCTGAGTTCATTACATAAATTTCAAGGTGCTCTTCGCGCCTAGAGCTAAATGTAATCCGGTCATTGAAAGATGACCAGGAAAGAGCGCCTTCACTAAAGTTATTATCCGTCAAGCGACGTTGCATGGCGCCATCAAGGCTAACCACATAGATCTCGGGATTACCATCTTTGTCGGAATTGAATGCGATATTCTCTCCATCAGGCGACCAAACTGGTCCACCATCAAAACCTGGGTTGTTTGTCAACCGAATTTCACCAGAACCATCTGAATTGATAATGAAGATATCAGAATTTTCTTCATCAACAGAGGCAAAAGCAATGCGCATGCCATCGGGTGCCCACTCAGCGTCTCCATCATTCGTGGGCCTATTAGTCAGACGCGTTTGCGCAGAACCGTCTGAATTCATCATATAAATCTCATAATTACCATCCCGCTCTGAGGTGAATACTATTTGTGTTCCATCGGGTGACCAGGCAGGTTCTCCATCATAGAAAGTATTGTTTGTCAAACGAGTCACTTCTGATCCATCGGATTTCATGACATATATTTCAGGGTTACCGTCGCGAGTAGAAGTGAATGCGATTCTCTTGTTCCCACATTCCGTTGGAATTTCAGATGCCGTGTTCGGATGCGACAACATGCCACAGGCAATTAAAAACAAAAGCACCATGCAAAAACTTACAAGAGCATTAGCAGATTTCAATTTTGTGGTCATCTCGCTCCTCCAATTACTATCTACCAATTACTGAATTACAGATTGTATTTTTCTGCAAACGCCACCAACGCATCTTCAAATATTTTCAACGGTGGTCTTACCAGCCCCGCACCCACCTGACCCACGCCTGCATTCTTATGGGCAATGCCAGTGTTAATGCGTGGTGTGATTCCAAGCTCAACCACCTTCCGAAGATCAATTCCTGTCGGTGTGCCGCGAAAATCGAGCGATGGCATCGTGAAGAACTTGCTTTCGGCAAATGTGATCTCATACATTTCCAACGTCGCATTCATCGCGTCTTTCGGCGTACCACCCACAAATGTGACAATCGCGGGCGCGGTCGCCATGGCGAAGGCACCAATGCCTGCTGTCTCTGTGATCGAGCTATCGCCAATATCGGGATTTGCATCATCCTGTGAGAACCCTGAAAAGAACAATCCAACTGGAATTTCGGCAGGGGCAGTAAACCACTGCTTCTCTCCCAATCCACTCACACGAATTCCAAAGTCCGTGCCGTTGCGTGCCATCGTCGTGACAAGCGTGCTGCCGTCGACTCCATGAGCCGCGTCGGTCATCGCTTTGCAAGCTGCCATGACGGGATTCAAAACACTCAACGCGTTGTCGCCAATAAACTGCAACACTTCCGACTCAACCGCATCATTCTTCACAACTTTGGCGATCAGCGGTGAAATTAGCTTCAAATAGATCAGTGATCCGGCTTTGTTGCGGTTATGTCCTTCATCGCCCATGTGCAGAGCTTCGGCGATCAGCGCGCGCAGGTCAATACCGTTGGATTGCGCGAGCGCGTCTGCCAATGCTGTGCCAAGCACATCGTTCATCCAACGTAGCTTCTTTAGGACATCATCGCTATACGCACCATAACGCAGGACTTTTCCATAACCCTCATTTAGATTGGAGAACGATTTATTTCCGTGCTCCACGTTTTCAACCATATACACTTTCATCGAAGCAGAAATGACTCCTGCCATCGGACCCACCGCGCCATGATGGTGACAAGAATCAAATTCGACCTCGCCTCTCTCCACCATGGAGGTTGCTTCGGCATCCGATTTGGCGATTCCTTCGAACAGCATCGCCCCGATGATCGCGCCGCGCAACGGACCCGACATCCGCGCCCACTCGATCGGCGGACCGGCATGCAAGAATAAATTATCTTCCATGCCAGGAATCACATCACGCGCGGTGGCAACGCTTTTCAAGATTGGACGTGCTTCCATGAGGCGATTGGCAGCGGTCTGGTTGGCATTATCAATATCCATAAATACCTCCGTAATCAATGGAGACCAGAGACTGGAGACTAACACAATCTCCAGTCTCTACTTTTTCATCCTCGCCAAAAGAGACGCAAGTTTCTCATTCCCCCCCGCAGGCGGACGCCAATCCACATGGACGGCTTGCGCGCCTTGCAATGTAAGGCTTTCATAAAAAGATTCGAGTCCAACATTTATTGCGGCGAGAGGCTGTTTCAATTGTTCAAGATTGATGAGAGTAAATTCATTCTTGCTGCCCGCTCCAAATCGTAAACTGATGTATTCCACGGCTTCAGATGCTGTGCGAAATACAATAACGCCATTTTCTTTCAACTGGTCAATTTGTAGTTGAGTATTTTGTGGATCTTCGTCTGTACCAATGACAATCGCGACAAACTCAATTTCGTTTCTCTGTTCATGAACTTCTTGAACGACAGGAACCAACTCACTGGCAGGATCAGGATGCGAACCTTCACCAAGAACCACATCAAACAGGATCAAGCCAACTTCCGGGTCAGCGGCTTCCTGTTTTAGGCGGCGAATTCGCAAATCGTTATCAAGCATGGGATGCAGACGACCGACCATAAAGAACTCGTCGCCAAGATCAATGATTGTGTGACATTCACTGTGAAAAGGATCTTTGAGAAGCTGGCTATCAGTAATCGGCACATTGGAATAAATGGGAGAAAGGCTCGCCTGCAAGCCGAGCAGGGTTTCGTAGGCAAGGGTTCCACCAGAGAACAAACCACGAACATAGAGACTGGAGATCGGGGACTTTTCAATAGTCTCTATGCGAAGCGTCTGGTCTCCAGCCTTCACCGCAAATTCCGCCGCTTCGCTCAAACTAATCGCAAACTGTAAATTTCCAATCTTCCGGGCTGGGGGTGGATAGCCAATAAAATAGACAATGACAGGTTTTCCTGTAACTTGCGCGGCTGAAATGAGATCTGTCGCCACATCGGGCGATGGAGGTTTGGAGATAAGCATAATGGCTTTCGTTTCAGGATCACGCGCGAGCAGATCAAGAGCCTGATGCGCGGTGATCGCACCCACCTCAGACTTGAGGTCACGTCCGCCGGTGCCAATGGCGTGGGAAATGCCTTTACCGAGGTTGTGGATATGAGTCGTCACAGCCTGGAGTCCCGTTCCCGAAGCGCCAACGACACCGATCGATCCGCGGCGGACGCGGTTGGCAAAGCCCAGTCCGATGCCATTGATGATCGCCGTCCCGCAATCAGGTCCCATCACCAGCAATCCTTTTTCGCGCGCGGTTATCTTTAGTGCAATTTCGTCTTCAAGCGAAACGTTGTCACTGTAAAGAAAAACGTGTTTGTTCAGATCCAGTGCTTCCCGCGCAACACCCGCCGCGTAGCGACCTGGAACCGAGATCAGCACCCAACTCGACTCAGGCAATTGCTTTGCCGCGCCGCTCAAACTGCGGGGGTGAAAATCCTGCGAGATGGACGAGCGCTTTTTGGCAAGCAGTGACTCAACCTGATTGATCGCGTCGCTGGCAGAGGAGTCGCTTTGTGCTTTGACAACGATCAGCAGGTCATCGGGGCTGGCAGTAATGGAGTCGGGCAGGAGATTGTTGGCGGCGAGCAGGTCGCGGTTGGCAGGAGTTGCCATCACCACACCCGCATCCAGAACGCCGGGCAGACCGATCAACCCACGCTGGAGTTGCATCAACACGACCGAGTCGTAATACGCACCGCGGCGCACTTCAAATTTCGTAACGTTCATAGGGTTTTCAAAACCTTTTCCAGATCTTTTGCCCAGAACAGTAACGATTCATCCTTGTACCAATTGCCGACCACTTGAAGCCCAAGCGGCAAGCCATCCTGGCTTTTTCCGGCTGGCAAACTGATCGCAGGAAGACCTGTCTGTGTCCAGGGAAGATTCATCACGGGGTCGCCGGTACTCTCCAACCCCTTTGGTGCGGCACCAATTGTTGAGGGGGAAATCCATACATCTATATTGTGATCGAGGAAGGATTGTCTGATCTCGGCGCGGAAATCCTGGCGGGCAGAAAGGGCACTTTGTAATTGTTCATCCCTAATTTGTTGACCACGTCGAAGGAGTTCGGCAGTCTTTGGCGCATAAAGATTTTCATATGCTTTGAACCAATCTGCATGGACATGGGCAGCCTCAACAGACATGATCACATCATGGCGGGCGCGGATCTCTACAAAGTCAGACATGATTTCATGATGCTGTAATTCGTAACCGGCATTCTCCAGTGATTTGCACACATTTTCTAAATGAGCGAGGCCTGCAGGGGATACGCTTTGTAAATAGGGACCATCCGGGATTCCAAGCCGGGGCTTTTTCAACGATTGAGTAGGTTCATCCCAATCGTTGTATAGGACACGTGCGGCGTTGATGGCGCTATCTACATCGGGAACGAAAAACCCAACATGATCGAGCGAGGGGGAAAGCGGGATCACACCTTCCCGCGAGATGCGGTCATAGGTCGGCTTGACTCCAACGACTCCACAAAAGGACGCGGGACGAATGATCGAGCCGATGGTCTGCGTCCCCAATGCCAGATGACAAAACCCCGCCGCGACCGCTGCCGCCGATCCGCTACTCGAGCCGCCCGGCGTATACTCAGGATTGTGAGGGTTGCGGGTAGGACCGGGTGAGAAATAGGCAAACTCGGTAGTGACCGTTTTCCCGAAAATCAGCGCACCCGCATTCATTAATCTGGAAACGCTTTTCGCTCCTTTTCCCTGTAAAGCATCGGAGGGCAAACGACTCCCCGCCTGGGTCAGGAATCCTTCGACATGGAAAATATCTTTTACACCTGTCAATGCTCCGAACAACAGCGGTCGTTTGATCAGGTCAGGATAGCTGAGGCCAAGAGCTTCCGCCTCGTCGTATAAGCGGGTAAAGCGTTCCTCTTCAGGGAGAAACGCAAGGATGGAAGGTTCATGCTCCGTAAATCGGGCTTCTATTTGTGCTAGGAAATCAGGGAGCAGTAATTGCCCGGAACGCAATTCTTCTATTAATAGATGTCGGATCATCTTCATTCACCAATCTCTAATTACCAATAACCAGGTGACTTCCTCAACTAACGTTCTTTTCAAGTTACCGCATTTTATCTGCCGCCAGCTTGACGGCATCCACGATATGCTGGTAGCCAGTACAGCGACAAAGATTACCCGAGAGCGCGTGTCGTATTTCGTCTTCCGTCGGGTCTGGATTTTCTTTCAAGAAGGGAACAAGAGTCATCAAAATGCCAGGCGTGCAATATCCACATTGCAAACCATGCGCCTCCCAAAAGGCTTGCTGGATCGGATGAAGTTGCTTAGTGCTCTGTGCCAAACCTTCCACAGTCGTGATCTCGTGACCGTCCGCCTGCACTGCGAATATCAAACATGAGCGCGCCGATTCGCCATCGAATAAGATCGTGCAAGCACCGCAGACTCCGTGCTCACAGCCCACGTGCGTACCTGTGAGTCCCAGTTCATGGCGCAGAAAGTCGCTGAGCAGCAAACGCGGTTCCACTTCGCGCGAATATGTTTTTTCATTGACCGTAATCGTGACAGGAAGTCTTTGTGTCATTGTAGGTTTTCCTCTCCCGCCGCGCGTTTCCCTGCTGTCTTTAGAGCTTTCCTGGTCAATACGTTCGCCAGATGGCGCTGATACTCCACAGAAGCATGGATGTTTCCAAACGGATTGATCTCCTGTCCACTTGCCAAAGCCGCGGCAGAGTCAATCAACTCATCATTCAGCGTTTCGCCTTCCAGGAGTTGAGCGGATTCTTTTCCCTCCACGGGTCCGTCGCCAGCATTGAGATACACCAGCTTTGCCTGTGTACATACTTTGTTCTCATCCAGTGTGACCAGCGCAGCAATGCCCATCAAAGCATAATCCCCGGCGCGCGGCGCAACTTCCAGGAACGACCATCCCGTGCGAAGCGGTGAGGATGGCAGTTCAATCTCAACAAGCATTTCGCCTTCAGCAAGATCAGTCATGAACATTCCGGAAAAAAAGCTGCTTGCCTCCACCCAGCGTTCCGAGTCTACGCTGCGAGCATTCAGGCGCGCGCCCAACGCCAGCATAATGACAGGCAACTCTGCGGCAGGGTCAGCGTTTGCCAGGCTTCCGCCCAATGTGCCGCGGTTCCGGATCTGCGGATGTGCAACATGAGGCATCGCTTCTGCCAAGAGTGGGAACCGTTTTGAGATGAGGGGTTCAAACTCCAACGTCCGTTCGCGCGTCATGGCGCCGATTCGAACGCAGTTCTCTTCCTCGCGCACATAGTCCAACTCTTTGACACGGTTCAGATCGATCAGCGCCGAAGGCTGTACTACACGAAAATTCATGGCGGGTACGAGGCTCTGACCTCCCGCAAGTAATTTCGCGTCGCTTCCATGGTCGCGCAGAAGAGCGATTGCTTCTTCGATGGAATCAGGGACATAATACTCAAACGGAGCCGGTTTCATGAATATGCCTCAATTGTTTATTGGATGTGTGTCCACTTTTTCCCCCTGGTACCCACTGCCTGGTACAAGACAGCTAGAAAATCCCAGTCTCTTTTATCCGGAGCCTGAATCGTTACATCACCTCTTAGTAGCATTAAACTCTCCTCTACTCTGAGTTAGAAACTACAGTAATGAAAACACTATAAAAATACGATGGTTATGATTTAGAGAAAACAGGTCTATTGAAGAGATTATATCTTAAGCAATGAAGTAGTTTCCCAGAGGTGCAGACAACCGAAGGGAGATGAAAAATTAGATCATATCTTGAGATAAAGACCCGTGTCTTTATCTCAAGATTGGGGTTGTGTACTGTAATATATGCCTAACGCAAACCTCGTCCATTTCGTCCACATTGCCAGGCTCAGCCGAAATGAGTCGCCCAAGGGGTTTGCACAATATTTCGTCATGCAAAAAGCCGCATGACGATTTTTATATGGAGGTGAGCGTGAAGTTTGAACCAAATAAACCAGCCCCATTTAACCCCACATAAAACATCTATCAAAAGAGGAGTATGAGAGGAGTAATGCAATGGCTAAATCCACGAAAAAAACTGCAACGTCTGTAAATACGATGGCGAAAAATAACATGGTCGGCTACCTGCCCAATGACACACCTCCGCCCCTTCAGCAAGCGCTGTTAGGATTTCAACATGTGCTGACCATGTTCCCCGCGACAGTATTGGTCGCGGCGCTGTGTGGTTTCCACATTGGAACCGTCCTAACCATTTCCGGCGTCGGTACCATTGTGGCCCTCCTGCTTTCCAAATGGCAGATCGGCAAGTTCATCCCTCTATTCTATGGCTCCAGCTTTAGTTATATCGCTGCGTATTTGGCTATCGTCCAGCAGATGACCGGAAGCCTGCCACAGTTCGGCGTGCCCGCGCCGGATAATGTCATCAGCACCATGCAAGCTGGCATCGTTGTCACCGGTATCCTTAACATTCTCATAGGCTTCCTGATCCGCGCCATGGGCAAAGAACGAATCGATATGATCCTGCCTCCGATCGTGACAGGTTCGGTGGCTGCCATCATCGGTTTTGGTCTGGCTTTTGCAGCGCTTGGGCAAATGGCAAGCGCCAATTTCCTGGTGGCACTGGTCACACTGCTGGTAACCATATTGTTCTCGGTGTATCTGCAAAGCAGAGGCTTTCTCGGTATGATCCCGGTATTGCTCGGCGCGATCGTGGGTTATATCTTCTCTGCCGTCGTTGCTCCCAACCCGGAACAGTTCGCCCCGCTTGCAACCGCGCCCTGGTTTGCCGTCCCGCATATCACCTTCCCGAACTTTAGCGGCCCACTGGTTGGCACAGCCATTTTCAGTATCTCTGTTATGGCAATTGCCACTGTTCCTGAATCAACAGCTCACCTGTATCAGATAAGTTTGTATGTGGATCGTCTGGCTGAAGATACTGGCCGTGAAAAATATAACCTGGACAAAAATATCGGTTTCAATCTGGTGCTGGACGGTATCGATGACACGCTCAAGGGTATGTTCGGCTCCACTGCCGGGACCAACTATGGCGAAAACAATTCGCTTATGGCAATTACACGCAACTATTCAGGTCCCGCTTTGCTCGCCGCAGGTGCAATTGCAGTTCTACTTGGGTTCGTTGGCAAACTTGCAGGCCTTGTACAGACCGTTCCACTCGCCGTCAGCGGCGGATTGGCAATTTACCTGTTCGGCGTGATCGGCATGCAAGGGATCGCACTCATGCAGGAACATAAAGTGAGCATGTTCGATCCTCGCAACCTGGCGATCGGCGCGGTGATTATGATCATAGGGATCGGTGGGAATATCGGTTACCCTGGCGGATTCATTCCGTTGACTGTCCCCGGTATCTTCCCAAATGGCTTACCGGCGATCGCGA
>DATKED010000135.1:0-7505 GCA_035512375.1 Anaerolineales bacterium | reverse complement strand
GATTGCCGCCGCGCTGACAATAGTCGGCAAAAAAGTGACGATGATCTTTCCCGGAGATGCGATCTGTGGAAGTATTTTTCCCGGCGATCTTGCACATTTCCTGAATGACTATTATCGTCAAAAGGGAGTGGAAGTGGTGACAAAAGATAAAGTTGCCAGTCTTCAAAAGACGGGAAATCGCACCACGGTCCGTACGGAAAGCGGACGCACCATCGAAGCAGATGGAGTTGTGGCAGGGGTTGGCATCCAATTAAATCTGGATCTTGCAAAAGAGGCCGGCATCGAAGTCAAGGACGGCATCATTGTGAATGAATGCCTGGAGACATCGGCCTCCGATATTTACGCGGCAGGCGACCTGGCAAACTTCCATCATTCGGCGCTGGAAAAACGGACTCGCGTGGAGCATGAAAATAACGCAGTCCAAATGGGTAAACTTGCAGGCCGCAACATGGCGGGCGCGAACGAATCTTATACCCACGTGCCAATGTTCTATTCCGATCTGTTTGATCTCGGGTATGAGGCTGTTGGTCAAATGAGCAACAGGATGGAAACTGTCTCTGACTGGCAGGAGAAACCGTTTAAAAAAGGTGTGATTTATTATCTTGAGGCTGGCCGCGTGCGCGGTGTGCTGTTATGGAATGTCTGGAAGCAGGTGGACAATGCCCGCGCGTTGATGAAGGAGCAGGGCCCGTTCAAGACAGATGATTTGACAGGAAAGATCACAGGGTGATACCACCGGGAAGAGAGCGGCGTATTCCGTCTGATGTTGCAACCATCTCCCCCAAAAGGTGGAGAACGACACTCCCCAGTCGATGGATGTGACTGGGGAGTGTCTGTTGTAATATGAATGCATTATTGGCGATTATTTAGCGAATAACCTGCCCGAACTCACTGGAACTTCCTGGCGCTTTTCACTTCCATGTTCATGTGTGCCGGGCTGGTTCACCTACATAGGGGCTACTAGCATCATTCCGAATGGCGTGACATCGGAGATACCCAACACTGTGTTCACCCCTGGAAGTGCAACGGTCTTGGTCCCGTTCACACTTAAGGCGGCCAGTGACGCAGCGGAGTTCGGATTGGTGCAGGTACAGGCAATCGGTGTGAGAGATACCACGCCTACCCATAGCATCTATCACGAGGTCATTGTTGTGGACCAGATGCCCCCCTGCCAATGAGTGGTGTCACCTTCTGATCAGCGTGTCGCTACCTTCATTGTCCAGTTAGATTGCTTTTTGCTTGGACTGCGGTCTCAAGGATGAGCATTTTAACAAACGTACTGGACATGCCTGGCTGACATATTGAGCCGGGTGAGCAGCCAGACCAGACATTGGTACGCGAGCTACACGAAGAATTTGCCATCACGCCGACACTCAGAATTGAATAAATCCAATTTACTTGGATTATCGTATATATCATTAAAGCATCCTGTCAAAAATCTATCAAGTGCATTCCATGCTGGAAGGAAGGAGGCTGTTTGTAAAGACGCGTGTGATCAATGATCTATAAATCTTTCGAAAACCCGCTTTATGATGGTGAGATAAGGAGAGCGTTATGCCAAACCAAAAAGTTTTTCACAAAATATTGCTTAATTCAGGAGTGTTCGTCCTGTTGCTGGCCTTCGTGTTTGTAGTCACTGACAGACAGGCAAAGGCGAGCAAGACCGCAAACCTGATCGCCGAGGGCAAACAGATCTTCCGTTTTGATACGTTTGGCGACGAGGATTTCTGGGGAGAGGAGCTCCAGTTGCATGATGCAATCCAGGGAGAGCAATTCGGCGGAGTGGGTCCCGGTGTAAGCCCGGCGACAGCCCTGGCAGTCGGCCTGAAGGTCGATGTGACAGCATTGCCAAAACCCTTACAAAATCAGTTGAGGAAGGGACTGGTTGATTTGAATGACCCCGCTGTAACGCTGGCACTGCTTAAGTTGAATGCCGTTGTTGGGGTTACTGGATTCTTTAATCCCGATGGCAGCTTGAGTTCGGTGGGCATTACTTGCGCATTATGCCACTCGACCGTGGACGATTCCTTTGCTCCGGGGATTGGCAACCGTTTGGATGGCTGGGCGAACCGCGACCTGAATGTGGGCGCGATCGTCGCGCTCTCACCTGATCTGGGCCCATTCGAGGACCTTCTAGGCGTTGATCGCGATACTGTCGTTGCCGTTCTCAACAGTTGGGGACCCGGAAAGTTCGATGCCGAACTTGTTCTGGATGGAAAAGCTTTTAACCCCCAACAAGTAACTAATGGTGTTGTCACCGGTACAAATGTTTCGGGCGCCACGTTGCTCCCACCGGCATTCGGTTTGGCAGGCGTAAATCTGCACACTTGGACGGGCTGGGGTTCGGTTCCCTACTGGAACGCTTTCGTTGCCAATATTGAGATGCATGGCAAGGGCAATTTCTATGATCCGCGATTGGATAACGCTGCCCAATTCCCGATCGCCGCTGCAAATGGATTCGGGAACATTCAAAACTCCACCGATCTGATCACCTCCAAGCTGCCGGCTTTGCATGCCTACCAGTTGTCACTGCTTGCTCCGCAGCCGCCGGATGGGAGCTTTGACCCGGCCGCTGCCGCGCGCGGACAGCTGCTCTTTGCGGCGGGTGGGAAGGCAAATTGTGCGAGCTGTCACGTACCGCCACTCTTTACTGAGGCAGGCTGGAACCTGCACAGTCCCGCCGAAATGGGCATTGATTCCTTCCAGGCTGATCGATCACCCGACCTGATGTATCGCACTGCGCCACTCAAGGGTCTCTGGACGCATACTCAAGGCGGTTTTTATCACGATGGACGGTTCGCCACCTTGCTGGATGTAGTCAATCACTACGAAACCTTATTCTCACTCACGCTGACTGACGGTGAAAAGGCGGACCTGATCGCATACTTGATGTCCCTGGGTGATGGCTAAGAAAATGTCTGATAATGAGTAAATTTTTGGAAGATCGTGCCAACTCAATCTAAACTAAAGTAAGGAGTATAAAAGATGACAGAGAAAAGCCTTTACGAACGGCTCGGTGGCGTCTACGCCATCGCCGCGGTGGTGGATCGCTTCAGCGACCAGATTCTGGAAAACCCGAAGATTGTTAATGCAAACTCCCAGCTGAAGGAATGGCACACGGATAAATACAAGGAGCGATTGCCAGGCCTCAAGTTCAATCGGACACTGTGGGTGTGCGCGGTGTCAGGCGGACCATATGAATATACAGCCAAGAGCCTACACGATGCCCATTTGGAACTAAAAATCCCACCCGAGGTGTTCGATGAAGTGTCTGCGGAGCTTGGCCGCGCCCTTGATTACTTCAAGGTGCCCAAGCGCGAAAAGGAGGAAGCCCTGGCCGCGTTTGACGCACAAAAGTCTGATGTGACTGCTGGTTCCATGGCCACGGCAGAGCGCTGAATTCCCATCGAGAGTTTCAAGCTGGGCGAGCGGGCGCCACACTTGCCCGGCGGTCGGGTAAGCGCCGCCTTACCCTGATTGGATGTCCTGAATCACAACAATACGATATTCTCGCTGGGCTTGACCGATGCTGAGAAATCTGACGTGATTGAATATCTGAAATCGCTGGGTGATGGGTGATGGTACAGAATGACATGGCATCCCTTGTGGGCGAGGATTAAAGGCACCATCGGTATCTAATTTGATCCCCTCCCCCAAGCGGATTGAACAAACAATCCCCAGCAACTTCCGTCAGCTGGGGATTGTTTGTTGGAGGCTTTTTTGATTTTACATGGCATCGCCTAATTTATTAAACCGACGTTGTGCATCACGTGTAGGCCAGAAGGAGCAGCCTCCGCTGTGACATTAGGATCCAACGCACCTGATGCACATGAACATGGAAAGTTTGAACTCTTGAAGGGATGCTTTTTCCATTTCCCGGCCTGGGCTATTTGTCCGAATCTCCCCCAAGTGACGGAGACAAATATTCCCCGGCTGATGGATGCGGTTGGGAAATTTGAATTCTATAATGATGAAGAGTATGAATAAGGAGCAACAATGCCAAAAAAATCGGGTGCCTCCAAGGTAAACAAGTCACATAAGGCGCATTCTCCAGAGCAAAATCGCTCTAAGAAACCAGTTCGAGGAGAGCGGACTAACAAAAAAACAGGTGGGTATCAAAAAAGAAATCGTGAAAAAAAACCGACTGGCGGCAATGATAATGCGCTCGACAGCATTGGAAAATTGACCGGCGTCAAGAAATCAAAGGACGGGTGCCTCCCGAAGTTGTTTATGCTGCTCCTGCTGTTCACAGCAGTTGGAGTTTACTCTATTATCAAGTCATGAAGCCATCTGAAACCCTGTCAAACCAAAGAGGAGCACTTCCATAGTCAGTCGCAAAAGTAAGCGGGATCATCGCGTCTTCCACGAAGAGTTTTGATAATACAATCCACGTCGGCGTTTTGTGCCAGTGTCAGGGCTCTCCCGTTCGTGCCATAACCCTCCCCCAAGTGGCGTATCTGAAAACTCCCCAACCGCAGGATGCGGTTGGGGAGTTTGTGTCCTATGATATAGATATGACCCGTGTATATGTAGCTGATGCCAAACCCGAAGAACGATCCGCCTTGCGCCTGGTACTTCTTGATCTGAAGATGGAGGTGGTGGGTGAGGCTGCTGACTGGGTAACAACCCTGTCGCAGGCGCCGATCAGTCGTATGGAAATGTTGTTGATTGATTGGGACTTGCTCCCCGATTCACCAGCGTCGGCTCTGGGTAAACTCCGAGCAGCCTGCCCTGAAGCCGTGGTCATTATCCTCATCAGCTATTTAGACGCCCGTCAACAAGCCGCACTCTCAGCCGGCGCTGATGCGTTTATCAGTAAAGGCGAGATGCCCGAGCGTGTGTCGAAGCGTTTACTCGCCGTTGCCGCGGGCATGCGTAATATTAATGCCCCGCTAGCTGAACGAGAAACCTGAAAAACCGGCGTAAATTGAGTCAGTTTTCCAATGAACCAGGAGCACAATGCCTATGGACAAGAATGAATTCGAAGGCAAGTGGAAGCAAATCCGGAGCAAATCCAGAATATGGTGGAGACGCATCACCGACTCTGACCTGAACAAGGTGGAAAGAGCCGAAATCAAGTACTTTGAATTCGTTACCAGGCTCCAACTGAGATATGAGTTGGATCGGCAGGTAACCAAGGACATCATTGACAGGCGGGTGGCGAAATATGAAGCAAACCTGAGGGCTGCTACAGCATAACTCCGTAACTCCCTTCCCGTATGCCCATGCCGTTCCCCTGTCCAGGCGTGGGTCAGACTGATGGCAACGATGTTTGATGCCACCAGAGACAATCTTGATAGACGATCCAAAGGAGGATCCAATGAACAAAGATGTATTCGAAGGCAAATGGAAACAAATCCGGGGTGAGGCAAAAGCCTGGTGGGGCAAACTCACCGACGACGATCTGGATCGCGCCGCAGGCAAATTGGATGTCCTAACCGGCATCCTTCAAGAAAGGTATGGGTATACCCGCGAAGCCGCAGCCGATGAGATCGACAAACGCGTGACGGAGTATGAAGCCAAATTGAAGGAAGGCACAGTTTCAACCCCGTAATGCATCAGTGTGTCACCCCCTCTTCTCGATCGAAGAGAAGCAGGGATCAATCAAACACGGACAGCCGTGATTCAGAAACACTCAGAAAGGAGAAAAAAATGTTCCTCATTATTTACCTCATCGCTGGAGCGATTGTCGGTTATGTCGCCAGCAGGATCATGAGCACGAATTCACAACAGGGCACGATGCTCGATATAGTAGTAGGTGTGGTTGGCGCGTTCATCGCCGGGTACTTCATCAGTCCTCTGTTGGGAATCGGGACCATCAATGACGCCATCACCATCCCAACCATGCTGGTAACACTGGTGGGAGCCATCGTTCTTCTGGCGATCTATAAAGCGGTCCGCCGCTAATCGGAAAGTGTATAAACGTTCTCCCTCCTCGTTTGAGGGGGGAAAACGGGATCCGGGCAACCATGGTGGATTGGATCCTAAAAGCGGTCCATCCATCGTGAATCCTGACAGTACTGATTGTCCAGTCCCGGCTGACGATCAAATGAACAGGCTTCTTCTTCTTAACGGGTCAAGCCTGAGCTTAGAAAGATAAGGTCGAAATGTCAAACGAAAATAGAGTATCAGAAGTTAGAACGTCACATAACGAACCGGAACGCGAACAGCGTATCTTCAGCTTTAAGGCCACTCAATTGGTCTGGCTGTTGTTTGGAGTTCTCGAAGCCCTGATTGCGCTTCGCATCGGGCTGATGCTAATCGGAGCTAATCCGGCCAGCCCGATCGTTGCCCTGATCTATGGGTTTACAAACCTGTTCCTGTTCCCATTTACCGGATTGATCGGATCACCGACGGCCGGCAACATGGTGCTGGAGCTTTCCTCCATATTTGCAATGCTGATCTATGGACTGATCGCCTGGGTTGTGGAAAGAACCATCTGGTTGATCTTTTACCGGCCGCGTGGACCCGTGGTGGCTGTTACTGAAAGCAGCACCAGCGAGAGCCATTCCCCCCGGTAAGCCCGAAAAGTAATACCCTCTCAGCACGATACTCGCAAGAATAAGAAAAAGGATAAAACATAATGTTAAACGAGAATCAAGAACTGAAATATCAAAGTAATATTTTCGGCATTGTAGCCGGAATGCTGATCGGCGCACTGGCTGGCGCAGTGACGATGCTGCTGCTGGCGCCGCAATCTGGAAAAGATACCAGATTGCAACTCAGGGAAAAAGGCTTCCAGCTGCGCGACCGAACGACTGAAATGGTGGAAGAAACCATGGCACAGGTCCGTTTGAACGCGGACAAAATCACAGCCGGTGGACGCGAGAAGATCAAGGAATTAAAGAAGCATGGTCAGGAGCTTGTGGTTGAACAGTTGGACCACGTCTCCGAAGCCGCCCAAGCCGGCAAGAAAGCAATCCAAAACTCCTAAGTCCGACGATCGTCAATCTATCACCCGGGAAATCCGACCGGGTGATAGATATCAAGATTATTCAAAAGAAGTTTTCCTTGCTTGAGTTAATTATCATGGTCCTGACCGTGCAATGGTTGCTCGGTTTCTTCGGCCAGTCAATTTTTCCCAACATACTACACATGGGTGGTTTCATTGATGTGTTAGCCATCTTTATTGTTGTTCTGATTGGTGTGCAATTCCTTGCCAGGTTATAGTACCTATGCGTTCATGCCCGCAACGGCCGCCGCGATTATTAGCAAAAGCATCTTGTCTTGACGGCTAATTCATTGAATTTTCCAGGTCATTAAACGAGAGGCGTTAATATGTTTCCAAACCAAATTCCCATCATAAATCCCGACGAGTATTCCAGGTGTAACGAACGAGAACAATCGTCGGATCACGAAAAGGATCTCAACCCAATCCGAAAAACGGATGCGGCGATAAAAGAAAGCGTTTACCATGCCATCTGGAAGGATTCTGTTCTGCGGGCGATCGAATATGACGAGATTGACGTTCAAGTACATACGGGGATTGTCCACTTGAACGGCCA
>DATKED010000134.1:0-4732 GCA_035512375.1 Anaerolineales bacterium | reverse complement strand
TTATGAACGACGAAACCAAAAAGAAAATCAACGAACGCTACGAACGTGAGCTGAACAAAGGGGAACGCTTCTGGCCCGACAGCATCTTCAAAGACCTGATCGTGTCGCTGGGCATTTTTGTCGTTCTGATTTTGCTCGCCACGTTTATCGGTATCGCACCCGAAGCGAAAGCCGACCCCGCCGATACTTCCTATCTGCCGCGCCCCGAGTGGTATTTCCTCTTCCTCTTCAAATTCCTCGCGCTCTACGGGCAGATCCCGGTTATTGGTAAGATCGAATGGCTGGCGACTGTGCTTATTCCTGGAATTGGCATCGGTCTGTTGACCCTTCTCCCGTTGCTCGATAAATCTCCCTACCGTCATTACTCCCGCCGCATCTTTGCCCTCACTGTAATGGGAACGGTCGTGTTGGACATCATCCTATTGACCGTTATGGCAAGTTTACCCATTCCTCCGAATACGCAGGAATTAGCCGTATCCACGACCCTGCAAGCCATTGGCGGATTGTGGATTCCTGCCGCAGCCCTGACACTGTTGGTTGCAATAATTCTCTTCAGGCGTGATATGTACCGCGCGTCGACGCGGCGGAGTCTGCCGGTCTGGATCACGGTGGCAGGCTCTCTTGCGATGATCGTAATGACCATCGTGGTCAGTGCGCGCGCGGCGGCATATCCAAAGCCCGAAGAGGTGGAGGTCGCGTCCACGCTGGTCGATCAGATACTCGTGGGGCAGGATCTGTATTCCCTGCACTGTGTGGAATGTCACGGTGATGACGGCTCGGTCGCGGTGATCGAAGGCGTGGAAGGACTCGAAGGCGAGGAGATCACACCGATCAACAGCCGCGATGTGTTGTATACGATCACAGACTCTGCCATGTATGAAGTGATCGCCTATGGACGACCGAATTCCGGCATGCCGCCGTTTGGCAAAACCTATGGAGGCGAACTCTCTCGAAGTGAGATAGATTACATTACAGTTTTCATGCGCTATATGTGGGATGACCGCTTCGAACTGCCCGCCGACGCATTAAAGCCGTTATTTCCAGCATTGGCTGAGGGGGAAGTGCCTTCGTATGATCTTCACATCGTGCCGATCGTCAAACGGTATTGCATCTCATGTCATCGCGAAGGCAAAGAGAATAACAATTATTTGATGACCACCTATGAGGAGATACTCACAACGGGTGATAACGTTGACCACAATGTTATCGCGGGTGACATGAACAGTTACTTACTGCAAACGATTCAGGGGACACCGATCATGGATCCTGCAAACCCTGCGGAGGAACTGATCGGCGTCATGCCTCCCAAAGGAAATCTCAAGCCTGATGCGATTGACGCATTTATTCTCTGGATCATGAACGGTATGCCGCAGACCGCAGAAGACGCGGCAGAGTTGTCGGTGATGCCAGAACCCGTCGCGACATCAACACCATAATCCTATTGAAGTATCAAAAGCCGCCTCGACAGGCGGCTTTTTCTTATTATAGAGATGTTCGCTGAATGCTGTCAGCCAATCGCTTCTTATCCCATATGCTTGATGATCGCGTCACTGAACTCGGAACACTTCACTTCCGTGGGGTTGTCCATCAAACGGGCAAAATCATACGTGACAGTCTTGGCGTTGATCGCGCCTTCCATCCCTTTGACGATCATATCTGCGGCTTCTGTCCAGCCCATGTAACGGAACATCATTTCGCCGGAGAGAATGACCGAGCCGGGGTTGACCTTGTCGAGGTCGGCGTATTTCGGCGCGGTGCCATGCGTCGCTTCGAAGATGGCGTGGCCCGTCACATAGTTGATGTTCGCGCCGGGCGCGATACCGATCCCGCCCACCTGCGCCGCGAGCGCATCCGAGAGATAGTCGCCGTTCAGGTTCATCGTGGCGATCACATCGTAATCGCGCGGACGGATCAACACGAATTGCAAGGTCACATCCGCAATGGAGTCCTTGATGAGCAGCTTGCTCTTCCACTTGCCATCGCCATGTGTATCCCCCAACTGCAGCGCTTCCTCCACTTCGGCTTTGATCTCAGCCTGTTGCGCAGGGGACATCATTTCAAAGCCCGGGTCGATCATCCGGGCGTTATCTTCCACAGACAGATCCGGATTCTTTTCCTTGTTTCCCAGGATCCAGCTCTCGCGCTCGGTCACCACATCGTTGCGGAACTCGCGCTTGCCGACTGCATAACCCCAGTCCTTGAAGGCGCCTTCGGTGAACTTCATGATATTACCTTTATGGACGAGGTTCACACTCTTGCGCTTATTCTGCAATGCCCAGCTGATGGCAGCGCGCACGAGACGTTCCGTCCCTTCTTCAGAGACAGGCTTGAAACCAATGCCTGATGTGTCGGGGAACCTCATCTTGGCATATTCCTTCGGGAACGCCTCTTTGAACAGCTCTTTGAATTTCTTGTTCTCTTCCGTGCCATGTTGGAACTCGATGCCGGTGTAGATGTCTTCCGTGTTCTCGCGGAAGATGACCATATCCACATATTCAGGGTGCTTGACAGGGGATGGTACGCCGCTGTAGTAACGCACCGGGCGCTGGCACACATACAGGTCCAAAATCTTGCGCAGGGCAACGTTCAAGGAACGGATGCCGCCTCCGATCGGGGTTGTGAGTGGACCCTTGATCCCCACGAAAAATTCCCTGAATGCCTCGGTTGTCTCATCGGGTAGCCAGTTTTGGAACAACCTGAAGGATTTCTCACCTGCGTACACTTCCATCCAATGGATTTTGCGTTTGCCGCCGTAGGCTTTCTCCACGGCCGCGTCGAACACCCGCACCGAGGCGCGCCAGATATCGCGGCCAGTGCCGTCGCCTTCTACAAATGGGATGATCGGATGATCTGGAACCTGTAACTTTCCGTCTTGGATGGAAATCTTTTCCCCGCCCTCGGGGACCTTGACATTTGTGTACGCCATGTCTGCCTCCTTGAGAAATGATGCGCGGGATTATAACATCCGTGACTGATCCAATTAAGTGATGAACATCATGAGATTTTTACGCTTCTGCAGCCAACTGACAGTTGATACCGTTTAACCGTCCTTTATCAACCTCTTGACACCCTCGCAAATCGGCGTAAAATTCGGCGCAATGTACAGACGTGCCCATCGCAAACGATTATTTCCTCGCTACTCCGTCGGAATGATCGTTTCTGTTTTTGAAACTCGAGAGTCGCTTTAGCGGCTCTTTTTTTATGTCTGCTCACCTGATGCCTGACACCTGGAGCTTGACACATGATTAGACTCCCCGGACTCATAGACCCTCACGTCCACGTGCGCGAACCCGGTCAGACCCACAAGGAAGATTGGGATACCGCGGCGCAGGCTGCTCTCGCCGGCGGCGTGACGATGATCCTGGCGATGCCGAATACAAAACCGCCGAGCTTCGATTCTTCGACCCTCGAACTTTCCCTGGATGCTGCCAGACAAAAAGCGCGCTGTGACTACGCCCAATTCGTCGGCGCGGGATCTGACAACGCAGAGATCCTTCCCACCGTCGCATCCAAAGCCGCGGGCTTGAAGATGTACCTCGACTCGACCTTCGGCGAACTCCGCCTCGACAACATGACTCTCTGGATGCCGCATTTTGAAAAGTATCCAAAAGAATACCCCATCGTTGTACACAGTGAAAGCCGGACCATGGCTGCCGCGATTTTATTCGCTGCGATCTACGATAGATCTGTCCACATTGCGCATATTTCATTGAGAGAGGAAGTCCTGCTCATCAAAACCGCGAAAGAACGCGGCATTAAAGTGACATGTGAGGTTTGCCCACATCATTTATTTCTGTCAAAGGATGACATTCCAACGATTTCTTCTGGACATTTGGGACGCGCTGAAGTGAGACCAAGGCTCGCAACAAAGGAAGATCTAGATTCGTTATGGGGAAACATGGATGTCATCGATTGCTTCGCCACCGACCACGCACCGCACACACTGGAAGAAAAAGACTCCGATAATCCTCCGCCCGGCTTTCCTGGATTGGAAACATTGTTGCCTTTATTGCTCACAGCAGTCGACGATGGACGGTTAACAATGGACGATATTATTCAGAAATCAGTGATCAATCCGAGAAAAATCTTCAAACTCCCCGAACAACCCGAAACATGGATCGAAGTGGACGAGGACGCTGAATACGAAATCCGCGCCTCCGAACAGTTCACCCGCTGTGGCTGGACTCCGTTCGAGGGATGGAACGTCAAAGGCAAGGTGAGTAAAGTTGTGTTGCGGGGGAAGACTGTTTTTGAAGACGGAAAGATATTGGTCGAAAAAGGATACGGACGAAACATCCGTGAGCATGGATATGAAGCTTGAAACAGAACGACTCATCCTGCGCGACTTTGTGAAGGACGATTGGCAGCGGGTTCTGGAATATCAATCCGATCCGATGTATTTGCGTTATTACGAGTGGGCGGAAAGATCCCCTGAGGCAGTGCAGGAGTTTGTCGGCTGGTTTCTGCCTCATCAAGCACAAGAGCCGCGTATCAAATTTCAATTGGCAGTCGTTTTGAAATCAAGTAACCAACTCATCGGGAATTGCGGTATCCGCATGGATAAGCCAGATGCCCTCCAGGCAGACATTGGTTACGAGTTGGACCCCAAACACTGGAATCACGGTTATGCCACCGAAGCTGCACACGCTATTGTGGATTTTGGGTTCAGTAACTTTGGTTTGCACCGCGTTTGGTCATGGTGCGTTGCAGACAACCTCGGCTCGGCACATGT
>DATKED010000133.1:0-20437 GCA_035512375.1 Anaerolineales bacterium | reverse complement strand
ACTAATTACTCTTTACCAAACGCGATCGTGCTCCAAGAATGGTTGGAAAGGTGACTATCGAATCGCTGACCAAATTTTGGCCGCTGATCTATTCCAGTATTCAGGAATTCTGGAATATTACCGAACCACACATCGAAGACGCCGCAGTTCGTAACAACGTTCCAATCGAGCTGTATCTTTACAGCGAGTTGGGCCTGGATAGATTCTCTATTAAAGATTTCCAAAGAAGAGATCCATTTTCGAACCCCGAACAATTTGAAAGACTTTTTGTTCGTCTCAATGTCAAGGGCTGGATCGAACCCATGTCCGATGGCAGTTTTCGAGTGACCGAAAAAGCGCGCCAGGCTGTGCGTTCTCTCATCCATGCTGGCGACGTGCAGCTTTCAGATTTTAACTCCGTGACAGATATTGATCTGAAAAGATTGGTGACCCTACTAAAGCAGATCGTTAAGGAATGTAGCGTAACATCGGAACCGCCTGAAAAATGGGCAATCCTGAAACGGTTTCGTGTGGCAAATGAACATTATCCCCCGATTATGCAGATCAGGGAGTATTTGATGGATTTACTTGCTTACCGTGATGATTCACATCTTTCTGCTTCGCGGCCGCATTTCAATGAAGCAGGGATCGTCTGGATCGTCCTTGGCTCGCTCTGGAAAGGGGATGCAGCCAATGCCGAACAGATGGCGGAGAAGATGGCATTTCGCGGCTATGAAATGGAAGATTACGAAATTGCGGTCCAGGCCGCGCTGGAACTAGGCTGGGCGGAGGAAGCGGAGCGTCCTGACACATTCCGTCTTACAGGACAGGGGAAGCGGCTCCGTGAACAGGCTGAGCATTTGACCAATGAATATTTTTATGCTTCCTGGTCTGTGCTCATGCAAGATGAAATGGATGAACTGTATGAATTACTGGCGAGATTGCGCGTCGGCCTGAATGGGTATCGACAGCCCCGCTAGCCGATCCTGTCACCATACAAAAGACCGTGTCGGCGCAAGGTGGTAGAATTAGCGTTTGTAATAAGGTGGGGCATGGAACAACGTTTGTGATCCACCTGCCGCTTACCGCTTAACCGAAAATGATCTCACGGACTACGAATAACGCATTATCATTGTAGTCCATACCTCGTAATTCGTACCATGTCGCCAAAAGTTTCTATCATTGTTCCCTGTTATAACGAGCAATCCACCATTCGTTTGTTGCTGGAGGCTCTGCACGAGCAGACCTATCCGCACGTCGACATGGAAGTGATCGTTGCGGATGGGCTTTCAACAGATGGAACACGGGATGTGATCAGCGTGTTTCAGAAGGACGTGCCCGACTTGAATGTACGCGTGGTGGAGAATGCAAATCGTTCCATCCCCTCGGCTCTGAACCGTGCCATTGAGGCCGCGCGCGGCGAGATCATCCTTCGTCTCGACGGGCACTCCAGGCCGTACCCCGATTATGTGGCGAACTGCATCGCCGCGCATCAGGCGGGACGCGGCGATAACGTCGGCGGTGTTTGGGAGATCTGCCCCGGCGCCGATACATGGATCGCGAAATCCATCGCGATCGCAGCCGCGCATCCGCTTGGAGTTGGGGATGCGCTGTATCGCCACACAAAACATGCCGCAGAAGTGGATACTGTCCCGTTTGGCTCTTTCCGCCGCGCCTTGATCGAGCAGGTCGGGTTTTTCGATGAGTCCCTGCTGACAAATGAGGATTATGAATTTAACGTTCGTGTGAGAAAGGCTGGTGGGAAAATCTGGCTTGATCCCTCCATTCGTTCAGTCTATTATGCGCGCGCGACCCTTCTGGAACTGATTCGACAATACTGGCGTTATGGATTCTGGAAGTGGCGTATGCTGCGCCGTTACCCGGATACACTTCGCTGGCGGCAGGCTTTGCCGCCGTTGTTCGTTATTAGTTTGATCAGCCTGGCTGTTCTTTCCATATTTATTCTATTCGCCAGAATCCTGTTGGCTGGTGAACTTTTCCTGTATTTTTCCATAATGATCGTGGCGGGCTTGCTTACTGCATATCAACGGCGGATGCCCTATTTGCTCCTGGGCTTGCCGCTGGCGATCTCTGCCATGCATGTTGCATGGGGCACCGGGTTTTTGTGGAGTATCTTCGCATCGAAGTTTCAAGAAAATGGCTGAAAACATTCGTACGACGCCGCTACGTATACGACAAGGCGAATACCGTTCCATTCTGGCAATGGGTGATTTGCTGATGGCGGTTCTCTCGTTGTTTGCCGCGCTTTATACCTGGAGTCAATATAACCTTTATCGATATCAAATCTTCTTTGATGAGTATATTGTCCAGGGTCTTGGCCCTAGTAGGGCCCGGCAACTTGCCGAAGGGCAAACCGTCTTTGAAGTGCCTGTCTGGTTTTATCTTCTTCCTATTGCCTGGGTGCTTTTGCTTGTAGAACTCTATGAACCTCACGTAGCAAGCAGTGGGAAAAGGACTACTCGTGGGATTGCTATTGCCGCGTTTATAGGGCTGCTTGCCTATTCTCTCGCCTTCATCATCCAACAAGAGTCAAATCTTCCTCGTATCGGCGTTGGTGGTTTTCTTCTTTATGCTTCACTTCTGACATTGGCCTGGCGCATGATGTTTATCCGGCTCTACAAGTCGACAGGGCAACGGCGGCGTGTTTTGCTGATCGGCGCAGGCAGAGCAGGGCAGACGCTGGCTGAAGTCTACAACTCATTAGGGACGCACTCTTTCAACCTGATCGGTTATGTTGATGATGATAGGGCAAAGGTGGGCAAAACAATTTGCGGTTTACGTGTGCTGGGGTCCAGCTTGCATTTACTCAACCTGATTGACGTTTATCACATTTCAGACCTTGTGATCGCCATTAATGGCACCATAGAAGGTGCAACCTTCCAAACCATTCTGGATGCTCAGGAAAAAGGCGTGGAAGTGACGCGTATGCCGATCCTGTATGAGGAAATGACCGGGCGTGTGCCGGTCCATCACCTGGAATCTGACTGGATCATCCGTTCGTTCGTAGACGGGCTGCACGTAAGTGGTTTTTATGAGCTCACCAAGCGCCTTTTTGATATTATGGGTGGGATGATCGGGCTGCTGGTCTTTGCGATTACCAGTCCATTCCTCTCCCTGGCAGTCTTCATGGATACCGGCCTGCCTATCTTTTATTCGCAACCCCGGTTAGGCAAAGGCGGCTTGAGATTCAAGATCTACAAGTTCCGCACCATGCGGCAGGACGCCGAAGCAGACGGCGAGGCAAAAACGACACTGGAGAACGATCCGCGCGTCACGCGCGCGGGCAACTTCCTGCGGAAGACGCGCCTTGATGAACTCCCGCAGTTCTGGAATGTCCTGCGGGGCGAAATGAGCCTTGTGGGACCGCGTGCGGAGCGCCCGGAGCTGGTGGCTGATTATCAAAGACAAGTCCCTTTCTATCGTGCGCGTTTACTCGTAAAGCCAGGGCTCACCGGCTGGGCGCAGATCAATTATGGTTATGTTGCCAGCGTAACCGAGACCTCAGTCAAAATCGAATACGATCTTTACTACATCAAACATCGGACGTTTGGAATGGATTTCCAGATCATCCTGCGCACAATTGGCACCGTCTTGAGGCGCACCGGGAGATAATATGAAATATCTGGTTACAGGCGGCGCCGGATTCATTGGGTCTCATATCGTTCGCAATTTGCTCGAGCACGGCAATTCAGTCCGTGTGTTGGATAATTTCAGCACAGGGAAACCCGAAAATCTTGAGGACCTGACTCAGCAATTTAACGGGAATCGCCTCGAGGTCCTCGAAGGAGACCTGCGGGACGCCTCTCGTGTTGGAGAGGCGGTGCGCGGCGTCGAGGTCATTTTCCACGAGGCGGCTTTTGTGTCTGTCCCGCAATCGATGGATGAGCCTCAGACTTGTTTTGATGTGAATATCACCGGGACCTCGCGGTTGTTAGACGCAGCGCGTGCAGCTGGCGTCAGACGCGCGGTCGTGGCTTCCAGCGCGGCAGTTTATGGGGAGTCGGAGGCGCTGCCCCTCGTCGAAGAAACGCCTCTCCAGCCGTTGTCTCCGTATGCAGTATCCAAGCGTGTGAAGGAGATGTATGCGGAACTGTTCACGGATTCATTTGGCTTTGAAGTCGTTGCGCTGCGGTATTTCAATGTCTATGGTCCGCGTCAGCGACCGGACTCAATGTACGCCGCGGCGGTGCCCATCTTTGCCCGCCGTTTATTGGATGGAAAACCTGTGACTGTCTTTGGCGACGGCGGGCAGACGCGTGACCTGATCAACGTGCGTGATGTGGTTCGCGCCAACCTGATCGCATCAGAACATGCCAGTACCGCGGGCAAAATTTTCAATATTTGCACCGGCGTTGAAACCCGCCTGGTGGATTTGCTGGATGTCATGTATGAATTGGTTCCGAACGTGCCGCAGCCTCAATTCACCACGCCGCGCGCAGGAGATATTTATCGCTCGGCGGGAAGCCCACAAAAGGCGGCGGATGTTATGGGGTTCCGGGCCGAAGTCTCCCTGATCGATGGCTTGAGAGAAACAATCGATTGGATGCGTGCATGAGGGCTGGACAAAATGTTCGTAATCGGTTTGTTTTAATAGGAGATATTGCGCTTACTGTTGTTTCGGCCCTGGGTGGCTTTGCTTTGCGTCTCGATGTGGGGGAACTGCCATTTTATTTTCCCGCGGTCGTCCTGATGTGCGCAGTTGCACTGGTCATAAAAATTCCCGTCTATTTTTTCTTCGGTCTCTATCGTCGTCTGTGGATCTATGCCAGCACAGGTGAACTGCGCTTGATCACAGTTGCAGTCACAACTGCTTCCGTGCTGACGTCCGGAGTGATGGCAATTTTGATCGTTACCGGAAATGTGCTGCCGGGCATGCCTCGTTCTGCTTTGGGAATTGACTGGCTCCTCTCACTGGTGTTGATTGGGGGCTCACGATTCGCGTTGCGCATCCTGACGGAACAATCCGTGGCATCACGCGCAAGCGGGAAGGGGAAACGCGCACTGGTGATCGGCGCCGGTGACGCGGGCGCGCTGGTTGTGCGTGAGCTTCAAAAATCCTCACAACTCGATTTAACGCCGGTTGGCTTTTTGGATGATGATCCTGCAAAACAGCAGCATACCATTTACGGTGTAACTGTTATTGGCAAGGTGGACGATCTGCCCTTGCTTATCGATCTGCATAAAGTAGATGTAGTGATCATTGCGATTCCCTCCGCACCCGGACATTTGGTGCGCATGGTGAACGATATTTGCCGAATCAAAGGAATCCCCTCGCGCACGGTGCCCGGCGTATACGAACTCATCGGCGGCAAGGTCAGCGTCAACCGTCTGCGCGAAGTGGATATCAACGATCTTTTGCGCCGTGAGCCTGTGCGTTTGAACGATGAAGCCGTCGGCGCAGCGCTTGCCGGCAAGCGGGTTCTGGTCACAGGGGCGGGTGGTTCGATTGGACGCGAGCTTTGCCGTCAGATCGCGCGTCGGGAGCCCTCGGAGCTTGTTCTGCTGGGTCACGGCGAGAACAGCATATTTGAAATTTATCTTGAACTGCGCGAGGATTACTCTGACCTGTTGCTTTCACCGGTGATTGCCGATGTGCGCGATGCGAGGCGGCTCGCGCAGGTTTTTGAGCAACATCAGCCTCAGATCATTTTCCATGCTGCAGCGCATAAACATGTCCCGCTGATGGAGGTAAATATTGTTGAAGCCATCACCAACAATGGTATTGGCACGCGCAATGTGGTGCAAGCCGCGCTCAACCACAACGTTGAACGGTTTGTTTTGGTCTCAACCGACAAGGCAGTCCGTCCTTCATCCATTTACGGCGCGACCAAACGCCTCGCTGAAATGATCGTACTCTACGCCGCCCGTGAATCACAGCGCGCTTTTACTGTCGTTCGCTTTGGCAATGTACTTGGCAGCCGTGGGTCCATCATCCCGATTTTCAAACAGCAGATCGCGAACGGCGGTCCGGTCACCATTACGCATCCCGATATGTTCCGTTTCTTCATGACCATTCCTGAGGCAGTCTATCTTGTGCTGCAGGCAGCCTCGATGGAAAACGGCGGCGAGACATTTGTGCTGAACATGGGCGAGCCGATCCGTATTCTCAGTCTGGCCGAGGATCTCATTCGACTCTCCGGACTTGAACCTCATCGCGACATCGAGATTTCATACACCGGTATACGACCCGGTGAAAAACTGACGGAAGAACTATGGGAGCAAGGGACGCCTCTTGTGCAGACCCTGCACCCAGACGTCTTCCGACTCGATACAGACGTTTCATCCCCAAGCCCCAGCCTGCCGCAAGCCATCGATTCTATTGCTGCCTCAGCTCACGCCGGGGACACCCGCGCGCTCATCGATCTGCTCGATGGATTGATCCCTGGCTCCTCCATCCGTGAAGCGTCACAGCCTGATATAACATTCATAATTTGAGTTATCAGGTTCACAGATTTGAACAGCTTGCCCTGCGCTTGTCGAAGTGTTCAAACGTTTCAACTTGAAAACCTTCAAACTGAAATCATGCCCATTGTCTCGCTCTCTGACTGGAATCAATTTCTTTCTCCCCATCCCAACGCGCATTTACTGCAAACAGGTGAGTGGGGTGAATTGAAATCCGCCTTCGGGTGGAAACCTGTCCGCATTGTGAGTGGAGACGTGGGAGTGCAGATCCTTTTTCGTAAATTGCCATTAGGATTCACAGTTGGTTACGTTCCAAAACCAGCAGTCAGCAGTCAGCGGTCAGGATTTAGCCAGGAATTATGGCGTGAAATAGATTCCGTTTGTAGACAAAATCGAGCCATCCTCCTCAAATTTGAACCCGATTCTTGGGAAGATGAAAGCCTAGCCCCAATTATTAATTACCCATTACCAGTTACCTCCCTCCATAACATCCAGCCTCCTCGCACCATCATCATTGACATCAAAGACTCCGAAGAAGAGATCCTCGCGCGCATGAAACAAAAGACGCGCTACAACATCCGTCTCGCCGAGAAAAAGGGCGTGACCGTCCGCGCGTGGGACGACATCGACAGCTTTCACCGGATGATGCTCCTTACAGGCAGCCGTGATGGATTTGGAGTCCATTCCCTCGAATACTATCAGCGTGCCTATGATTTGCTTCATCCGAAACAGATGGGTGAGTTGCTGCTTGCTGAATACGAAGGGAAATCACTGGCTGCCTTATTTGTTGCACAAAATGGAAACCGCGCATATTATCTTTATGGCGCATCCACCAATGAAGAACGCAACCGCATGCCGACCTACCTCCTGCAATGGCAAGCGATGAAATGGGCAAAGGCACACGGTTGCGAAGAATATGATCTGTGGGGTGTGCCCGACGAAGACGAAGCGACTCTCGAAGCAAATTTTGAGAAGCGACAGGATGGCTTATGGGGTGTCTATCGCTTCAAACGGGGATTCGGTGGTGAAATCAAACGCGCCGCACAGGCGATGGACCAAGTTTACAATCGATTGTTGTACTGGGTGTATTTACGATTTATGAGAAATAGAGAATAAACGTGGAAAACAATCTCTGGAATTCTCTCATCTCCAGTCTTCCAAATCCTCACTTCCTCCAAACCCATGAATGGGGAGAGGTGAAGGCGAAGTATGGGTGGCAACCAACCTACGTTGCATGGGATGAAGAGGGAAAGATGAAAGAAGAAAGAAGTCTTTCTTCTTTCATCTTTCGGCCATCAGCAGCCGCATTGATCTTGAAGAAAACAATTCCAATGGGCGGAATGTCTGCACGCTTATCCATTCTCTACACGCCAAAAGGTCCCTTGTTGGATTGGACGGATGAGTCCCTAAGAAGCCGTGTGCTCAATGATCTGCAAGCCCTCGCGAAGAAACAAGGCGCGATCTTCTTGAAAATGGATCCCGATGTAGCATTAGGAACAGGAATACCTTTAAGTACAAATGATGTCCTTGATAACAGTGGACAAGCCGTCATGTCCGAGTTGAAGGGCCGGAGATGGAGATACTCGTCGGATCAAATCCAGTTCAAGAATACAGTTCTGATCGATTTGAGTCCGTCTGAGGAAGAATTGCTGGCGGGCATGAAACAAAAGACGCGCTATAACATTCGTCTTGCCGAGAAGAAAGGCATCGTTTTGCGTATAGGCACTCAAAGAGATTTTGACATGCTTTACAAGATGTATGCAGGAACATCTGTACGCGATGGTTTTGTAATCCGTGATGAAGAGTATTACAAAACAGTTTGGATGACCTTCGTGGAGAAAGGACCATCCCCAATCTCCGATCTCCAGTCTCCTCACGCAGAACCGCTCATCGCTGAAGTAGACGGTGAGCCTGTTGCTGCGATCTTTGTTTTTTATTTCGCGGGTCGCGCCTATTATGTCTATGGGATGTCGCGCTCCGTTCACCGCGAAAAGATGCCGACCTATCTTTTACAGTGGGAAGCGATGAAGCGCGCCAAGTCAAAAGGCTGTACCGTTTATGATCTCTGGGGCGCGCCGGATGTATTCGATGAAAGTGACTCAATGTGGGGCGTATATCGTTTCAAGGACGGTTTGGGTGGAAAGGTCGTGCGCACGCTCGGTGCATGGGACTTCGCGCCGAATCCGTTTTGGTATAAGCTATATTCGGAAATTATTCCACGTTTGCTGGATGCGATGCGTTCGCGCGGCAAAGCAAAAACAAGACAATCACTCGGAGGCGCATGATTTCATATTCAACCCTGATGGTTGAGTGGGGCGAAGCCTCTACACTTGCACCGGCACGCACACTTGCCCTGGTGGGCAGTGCCAGGGAGTGCAGGTGGCGGAGCCATCAGAAAACGGAAATACTTTGCCTATTGCTGATTTCGACTGCCTGCCTCTCAATCACCGGATACGATAAAAAGGAAACGTCATGAAACAGATCTCCCAGGTTCATTTTGCTCATCTCCCGACCCGCATCGAAGAACTTCCGCGGCTCACAGAACATCTAAACGGACCCAGAATTCTGGTTAAACGGGACGACCAGACGGGGCTCGCTTTCGGCGGCAACAAAACCCGGAAACTCGAATTCCTGCTCGCGGAAGCGTTAGAGCAGGGGGCGAAGATGTTGATTACGGGCGGCGCGTTGCAATCGAACCATTGTCGTCAGACCACCGCGGTGGCAGCGCGCTTTGGCTTGGATTGTACACTTGTCCTCAATGGCGAGATGCCTGATCAGCCATCCGCCAATTTGTTGCTCGACCAAATGTTTGGAGCGAAAATTGTCACAATTTCAGATCGAGCCTTGCGTGACCAAACGCTGCAGGAGACTTACGACAAAGCGGTTTCCGAAGGCAGAAATCCGTATCTCGTTACGTATGGCGGGTCAAGCCCCACTGGTGCGCTGGGATACGCGTTCGCGATGAAGGAATTTATGGAGCAAAATGTCGACGCGGATTGGATCGTGTTCGGCACCTCCTCAGGCGGAACACATGCGGGAATGTCATTGGGTCAACGTGTGTTTAGCTATAAGGGAAGAGTATTGGGGATCAGTATCGACGAATCGGAAGAGTGGTTGAAAACTCGTGTATCTGCGCTGGCTTCAGATGCGAGTGAAAAGCTGGGTGAGCGGATTGAGTTCGATCCGGCTGAGGTGTTGGCAAATGCAGATTATTGCCGGGCTGGCTACGGTGTATTAACCGACGCGGAGCGCGAAGCGGTCAAATTGTTTGCGAAGTTGGAGGGGCTGTTGCTCGATCCAGTATATACAGGACGTGCCGCGGCGGGAATGATCGACTTGATCCGCAAGGGGTTTTTCAGGAAGGATGAAAAAATTCTGTTTTGGCACACGGGTGGACAACCCGCGCTGTTTGCAGAGAAGTATGCAAACAAGATTTAAAACAAAAGGACGAGTGTTTACTCGTCCCTTTTTCATTCATCCGAGATTATGCTTTCAGAGCATCCCAGCCTGCATATTTGGCGGAATCGCCAAGCTCCGCTTCGATGCGGATCAACTGGTTATATTTCGCCACACGGTCCGAACGTGCGGGTGCACCTGTCTTGATCTGACCGGTATTCAACGCAACCGCGAGGTCGGCGATGGTTGAGTCTTCGGTCTCGCCGGAGCGATGTGAAGTGACTGTCCTCCAACCCGCTCGATGACAGAGTTCCACGGCTTCGATGGTTTCTGTTATAGAGCCAATTTGATTGAGCTTAACCAGAAGCGCATTGCATGTATTGTCTTGGATTCCTCGACGAACGCGTTCCGGGTTTGTAACCAGCAAGTCATCGCCAACAATCTGGATTTTGTTCCCCAGTTGCTTTGTCATTAGCTGCCATGATGCCCAATCATCCTGTGCGTGACCATCTTCAATGGAAACGATCGGATAGTCGGTAACCCATTTCGTCCAAAATTCAACCATTTGTTCGCCGGTCAGCTTCTTGCCTTCCTTGCGAAGGTTGTAAAGCTTGCTATCTTCCTCGTAAAGTTCAGAAGCGGCAGGGTCGAGCGCGATAGCCACATCCGCGCCGCGTCCAGCTTTGAAGCCGGCTTTTTCAATCGCAGCGAGAATAACTTCGATCGCTTCGTTGTTGGCTTTTAGCGCAGGGGCATACCCACCTTCATCACCCACCAGCGTGGCATAGCCTTTTTCCTTCAACACAGATTTCAGCGCGTGGTAGATCTCTGCGCCCCAACGCACACCTTCAGCAAAGGTGGGTGCGCCAAACGGCATGACCATGAATTCCTGCATGTCCGTGGATTGCCAGGCAGTATGCGCGCCGCCGTTCAAAATGTTCATCATAGGAACAGGCAGCACATGCGCGTACACGCCGCCGAGATAACGGTAGAGCGGCAAGCCCAGTGAATTTGCCGCGGCTTTTGCCACAGCCAGGCTCACACCCAGGATGGCATTCGCTCCCAGCTTGGATTTGTTGGGCGTGCCGTCGAGCGCGAGCAATTCCGCGTCAAGTGCTTTTTGTTCCACCGCGTCCCAGCCGAACAGCGCATCCGCGATCACTCCGTTAACGTTGGCAACGGCCTTCGCCACACCCTTGCCCAGATAGCGGGTTTTGTCGCCATCACGCAGTTCGAGCGCTTCGTGAACGCCCGTTGATGCACCGGACGGCACAGCCGCCCGTCCCCACGAACCGTCAGCTAATGCGACTTCCACTTCGACCGTCGGGTTGCCGCGCGAATCCAGAATTTCAAGTGCAGAGATACTTTCGATGATAGTGTCCATTTCATTCTCCGAGTGATGTTATCAGTGCTTCACAAAAACCCAATTTCGTGGACTGATGAATTTTCGTAAGTATAATCCACTTTCATCAACCTACCTCTTATGGCCTCAACAACTCTGGGGACGCCTGAAATTGATCCTCGTGAAAAAAGGAAGTATTACTACACTGATACGCCCCAACGTCGCGCTCTGGTTGGGCTGGTGCGTTTCCTCTTCAGGTTTGTGATGAAAATGGAAATCAGTGGTCCTGAGCATTTTCTGCGCGAGGGACCAGTCATTCTGTCAGCGAATCATGTTACCACCTTCGACGCCTTCCCGATGCAGTTCGCAGCTCTTACGGGATTTGAGCAGATTCCATGTCAACCGGGGTGAAAAAGATCAGTGGGCAATGCGTCACGCGGCGAAGGCGTTGGACCATGGTCAGCTGCTGGGAATGTTCCCGGTGGGGACGCGCCCTAAAGGGAAGAGGTTGGCGGTAGCAAAAACCGGAAAAGTTCGATTGGCGCTTGATGTTCACGCTTGCTCAGGTTCTTCCGGAAGATCTGCGTGGCGTTTACGCGGAGCTGCTGAGAGGTTTTACAATGTAAATGCAATGAAAAAAAATTAGGCCGGGCGAGAACTTTGGGGAACTTTTATTCATCGAACTTCATCCTATTTCAAGGTTTATAACGAAATGGAGGTTTCGATGAACACCAAAAAATTTTTCCAGTTATTTGTTCTTGTAGCGGTGTTGCTTGCATCGTTTGCATCCACCAGCTCCGCGTTTGCTGCATCGTGCGGCACCAGCGTGACCGTGGTCAGCGGCGACACCCTGCGCAAGATTGCTGACCGCTGTGGAACCAGCGTCGCGGCTTTGCGATTGGCGAACCCTGAGATCGGCTGGGGCAACTTGATCTACCCGAATCAGGTTTTGCAACTGCCCGGCGCGATTTTGGGTACAGATGGCGGCTTCTTTATTTACATTGTTGCGCGCGGAGAGACTCTCAGGTCCCTGGCGAACCGCTTTGGCACCACAGTGGATGCCCTGCTCGCGGCGAACCCCAACATCACAAACGCGAATGTGATCTATGAGGGTCAGCGATTGAAGGTATACGTGACAACGCCTCCGCCCACCAACCCGCCTCCTCCACCAAGTGGACAGATCTACTACGCTGTAAAGGGTGACACCCTGCGCAAGATCGCCGCGAAGTTCAATACGACCGTAGATGCCATCCTCAAGGTCAACCCGCAGATCACAAACCAGAACCTGATCTATGTGGGTCAGGCGATCACGATCCCCGGGCAAGCTCAGGCCTCGACACACGCCGTCCAGAGAGGCGATACGCTCCGAATTATCGCTGGCAAGTATGGCACAACAGTTGACGCTCTGCTGGCACTCAACCCCAAGATCAAGAATCCCAACTTGATTTACGTGGGACAGGTGATCAGAGTTCGATAAAGACAGATTAGAATTAAAAAAAGAGGCGCACTTTCAAAGTGCGCCTCTTTTTGTTTTGCTTCTTATTTCCGCTTTGCGGTTTTTGTCTTTGTGTTCTTCTTCGCCTGCGACTTGGCAGCTACTTTCTTTTTTGCTGCAACTGCTTTTCCACCGTTCGGGCGATACTTCAGAGCAGAATGTGCCGCGGCAAGACGCGCGATCGGCACACGGAAGGGTGAGCAGGAAACATAATTGTTGCCAATGATATGACACCATTCAATGGAACTCGGGTCACCACCATGCTCACCGCAGATGCCAACTTCAAGATTTGGGCGTGTCTTGCGGCCTTCTGAGATTGCCCATTCCATCAGTTTGCCTACGCCACCACGATCGATGGTCTGGAAGGGATTCGTTTCGAGAATGCCCTGTTCCTGATACGTGATCAGGAAGTTGCGCTCTGCGTCATCACGAGAGTAGCCATAGGTCATCTGGGTCAAATCGTTCGTGCCAAATGAGAAGAATTCGGCGCGTTCAGCAACCTCGCCGGCTGTGACAGCTGCCCGTGGGATCTCGATCATCGTGCCGAATTTGTATTCGAACTTGACGTTCTTTTCCTCCATGACGGCGGCCGCGATCCGTTCGAGTCTTGGCTGGATCCATTCGAGTTCTTTGACGGTTCCGGTCAATGGGATCATGACTTCGGGTTTGACGACGATGCCGCGCAATGTGCAGTCTGCGGCAGCTTCGAAGATGGCGCGGACCTGCATCTCCACGATCTCCGGCATGTAAATGCTCAAGCGCACGCCGCGCATTCCCATCATCGGGTTGGATTCGTGCATGCCTTTGATGGCGCTGAGTAAGTCTTCTTTATCTTTCAATCCATCCGATTCACCCTTCACACGCATGGTGATGACTTCTTCAAAAAGTTTCTCTTCATCGGGCATGAACTCGTGCAGCGGCGGGTCGATCAGGCGGATAATGACCGGGTAGCCATCCATCGCCTCGAACAGACCATCGAAGTCCTTGCGCTGGTAGGGGAGAAGCTTGTTGAGTGCTTCCGTCCGACCTTCACTGGTTTCGGAGAGGATCATTTCCTGTACGATTGGCAGACGCTCGGGTTCGAAGAACATGTGCTCGGTGCGGCAGAGACCGATGCCCACTGCGCCATAGGAACGGGCGCGCTGTGCATCCTTTGGATAATCTGCATTCGCCCACACCTGGAGACCGCGTGTCGGATAACCCTTTGCAGGAGCTTCACGAATGTTCTTGCGAGCGGTGATTTCATCAGCCCAGGTAAGCAGGGTCAATAGTTCGGTTTGCTCTTCGAGCGATGGTGAGATTGTCGGGATCTTTCCGATAAACACTCTGCCTGTCGTGCCATCGACGGAAATCCAATCGCCTTCTTTGACTACAGATTCACCGACCGCCATCTGGCGTTTTTCGAGGTCGATCTTGATTGCTGAAGCACCGACAATGCATGGGATACCGAACTGGCGTGCCACAACCGCTGCGTGGGAGGTTGCGCCGCCTTCACTGGTCAGCACACCCTGTGAGGCGATCATGCCGTGCACATCATCCGGCTTGGTGAACGGGCGCACCATGATGACATCCTGTTTTTCTTCCTGGGCCATGTGTTCGGCTTTGTCGGCGTCGAAATAGACCTGACCGACTGCCGCGCCTGGGGAGGCATTCACACCCTTCGCAAAGAATGTGCCATTCTTATCTGCATCCACGATTGCTGTTTCATCAAACTGCGGGTGCAGTAGAGCGTCAACATTCTCAGGAGTGACACGCAGAACAGCCTGTTCCTTCGTGATCAATTTTTCGTTAGCCATATCCACCGCGACTTTTACAGCAGCCTTGGCAGTCCGCTTGCCGTTGCGGGTCTGAAGCATCCACAATCTGCCGCGCTCGATCGTAAACTCGACATCCTGCAAGTCTTTGTAATGTTTTTCGAGTCTACCAGTGATGTCCATGAACTGCTTGTATGCCCTGGGCATTTTCTCCACAAGGTTTTCAATCGGGTCAGCGTTGCGTATGCCCGCCACCACATCTTCACCCTGTGCATTAAGCAGGTATTCACCCATCATCTTCTTGTCGCCAGTGGAGGGGTTGCGCGTGAATGCCACGCCTGTGCCTGAGTCGTCACCCATGTTACCAAAGACCATGGTCTGGATATTGACGGCTGTACCGAGCTCGTGGGAAATGCGTTCCTTATTGCGGTAGGCAATGGCACGTTTGCCATTCCAGGATTCAAACACGGCTTTCGTTGCCAGCTCGAGCTGTTTGTAAACATCCTGTGGGAAATCAAAACCGACATTTTTCTTGAAGACATCTTTAAAGGTCGAAACCAGCTCCTGCCAGTCCTCAGCGGTCATTTCAGTATCGACTTTGTAGCCTTTTTTCTCCTTGTATTCCGCCATCGGATGCTCGAAGACTTCATCATCCAGGTTGAACACGGTCGTGCCAAACATTTCAATGAGACGGCGATACAGATCCCACACAAATCGTGGGTTGCCAGTCAGCTGGACCATGCCCTCAACGACGTTATCGTTCAGACCGATATTCAGGATCGTGTTCATCATGCCAGGCATGGAGAACTTCGCGCCAGAACGGCAGGAAACGAGCAGCGGATTCTTCACCTGACCGAATTTTTTACCAGTCTGCTTCTCAACAGCTTTCATCGCAGCGAGTTGCTGATCCCACTGTCCGGTGGGAAATTTGCCGGTCTTGCGGAATTCGTTACAGGCTTCGGTGGTGACCGTAAAGCCAGGCGGGACGGGTACGCCCGCGCGTGTCATGTCGAAGAGACCTGCACCTTTGCCTCCAAGCAGGGAGCGAACGCCTTCCCACGAGCCGGCGTATTTTTCAGCAGCGGCGACCTCTCCAAAGAGATAAACCCATTTTTTCATAGAAACCTCCGGGGTTATTAAGATCTAAAATTTGTGTGAAGTTTACCACGAACAGTTTACGACAAATGTGATATATTCTTCTTACATTTGTCAGTGCCTATGCGAGGTATCAACTGTTAGCCTATTGCAAAGTCAGGAGCATCATTTATATATGATAATAGGGACAGATTGGAATTTACTATGTCAGTAAAACTACTTGTTATCGACGATGATAGCGCTGTCACTGATTTGCTTTCACTGCTCTTAAAGTCAAACGGCTTTGATGTGGCGGCAACCAACAATAGCTCCGAGGGATTAGGCATGATCCGCGAGCACTCGCCGGATGTCGTTATTCTTGATCTGATGATGCCTGAAATGGATGGCTGGCAGATTTGCAAGGCTGTGCGTGAGTTCAGCCAGGTGCCGATTATCATCCTTTCAGCCCTGAACGACCCGTCCATGATCGCCAGCGTCCTGGACGCCGGCGCCGATGATTACCTGACCAAGCCAACCCCAAGCCGCGTACTGATTGCCCATATCAACCGCCTTATCAATCGGACCGGCTCGCTAAATTCGAGTTCATCAATGAGTGATCCCTTCACCAGACCATTGCCAACCTCTTAAGGATCAGAGCGCTTTTTTAGCTTGTTTTAATAAAAGGATCCCATCACCGAAAAGTGATGGGATTTTTGTTATGCAAGGCGCTTCAGTGCCTCAGCAGTCGCCTGTTTTGCTTCCACCATCGGGATGTGACCTGCACCACTGATCTCAACCAAATGTGCCTGAGGCAAAGCCTGTTTTACTTCGCGCGCTCGGTCGATGGGAATCAGCGAGTCTGCGTCACCGTGGATGATGACCACGGGCACGTTCAGCGAGGAGAGCAGGGAATTGGAATCCATCCTCTCTGCCATTGCCTTGAGCGCGCCAATGTAGGCTGCCGGTGGCTGCTGCTCCATGGAAGCGCGGGCATATGACTGTAATTTCTCATCGGCTGTGAACTTCGGCGTCATTGCTTCGACCACGCTGCCAATCCCATTTTCCAAGACATCTGCTGCAGACTTGTACCGGCCTTCTTTTCGGTCAGGCGGATCCGCAAGCACTTGTGATGAGACCAATCCCAGCCCGCTGACACGATCAGGGTAAAGCCGGGCAAATGCCAGGGCAACATATCCACCCATCGAATGTCCAACAATGGCAGCTTTTTGGATGCCTGACTGATCAAGCAAACTGGCGATATCAGAGGCATAGTCGTCCATACTGTAGGGTGAATCGACTGTGGTCGACTCACCGAACCCGCGCAGATCTGGGAGAATGACATCGAACGTATTCTCCAGCAGAGGCACTACATCATCCCACAAATGGTGGTCGAGAGGAAAACCGTGCAGGAGCACCAGCGGAGTACCCGTTCCACGGCGGCTATAAGCCAGTTGAATTCCATTAACACTTACTTTTTCCATGAGTCTCTCCTTTGCGTCATTAGTATACTAATGACGCATATATTACTTCCAGTTTACTGCTACTTTCAATTTGCTACCCAGTTTTGAGTAGTAATGCACAAATCCATGATCCCTGCCATATTCATAGACGCGACGCGTGATGTCCACATCTGACTTGCAGTACTCAGCTACTTTGTCCAATTCGCCACTTCGGAACCATTCCACCGACTGGACTCCGTCCGCGGTTTTGGTTGTTCCCAGTGTGGCTCTGGCGATGGAGTCGAGGCTTAAGCGAAACCCCAGGGCCCGATAAATATCCTGCAGCATGTCAACGGAACGGAAAGCCCGGAAGTTTTCATTTCGTGCATAGGGCTTCAGCACCTCATAGTCAAAGCTGATGATATTGAATCCGATCACGCGGTCGGCGGCCTTCAACTCTGCGACCAGCGCGGCAGCATCCTTCTCCCAGTACACGGCGAAATCATCCCGCGCTGTTGACCACGTGACTCCACAAGCCAATAGCAGTTTGGAAGCATCGCGCCCGCCCACGTCCTGAAAGAGTTTTTGGCTTTCAACATCGAAGTAAACAATGTTCATGCATTCACCGAATTTCTCAAATACTGACGTGCAAGCTCAAGAGCCTGGTCACGATTCTCGATCTTGCCGGTTGCCTGTCCTTCCCGAATTACTTCCAGCAACTGACCAACGATGCGTCCTGGCTCGAGCCCCAGCTCAGACATCAATTCATTCCCATTTAGCAGGCGCGGTGGGGCGATCGTTTCCTGTGGTTTTTCCCAATAGTTTTCCAGCAGGATCCTCGCAACATCCAGCGCCGCAGTCCAGGTTTCCTGAGTCAATGCAGGACCCCGTGTTCCGCGCAGATCTGCCAACCCAAGCAGGACAAGGTCAACCCCTGCTTTGCCGGCATCGCGAAAGAAGCGATAAATTGCCTTGCGTGAAGGTTCCTGTTTGTTAACTTCCAGACGACTGGTGAAGAAATGAAATCGCATGTGATGTTGAACGATTGCCCGGACGCGTTCTATTTCATCGTTGCTGAGATGGAATGTGCGCCCACGTCCTTCGGCGACCTCCGCACCCTTGACATCATGATCGAAGAAACGAATGCGTCCTGCCTCATCCCGCGACTTTGTCGCCGGCTTCTGCACATCATGATATAACGCGGCAAAAAACAGCGCGGCACGCACGGAACGATCCGTGTTCAGAGAGTGGGCGAAGTGCCTGGCGAATTGATCGCGAAATCGTCCGAGGCGGAGTGTGAGCAGTCCGGTGAACAAATCGTTTGTATCGTCCGCGTCATAGCCGGGTGCAAGCGCCGCCAGGATGCTTTCAAGATGTCCCAGCACACTGAGCGTATGTTCCCAAACATCGTAAAGATGAGGTGGAGATTGTTCCACACCCTTCAATGCAGTCAGTTCGGGCAATAAATACTGAAAGATGCTGAGCATTTCCAGCGCACGCATGGACGCATCCGGCTTGGGTCCTTCGAGCATTTTGAACAGTTCATCGCGCTGGCGTTCGGGTGAGATGTTTGGCAATAAACTCGCGGCTTGTTTCATTGCCCTGCGTGTTTCAAGCTCGATCTTGAATTCAAATGCCGCAGCCTGTCGGACCGCCCGTAAGATGCGGACAGGGTCATCTGATAAAGACCTGGGCGAGCAGGCCCGAATTACTTTTTCGCGCAGATCCGATGCGCCGTTGAGTGGATCGATCAGGGTTTGAGCGTGCAGGTCAAATGCAATGCTGTTGATGGTAAAGTCGCGGGCGCGCAGGTCTTCTTCCAAGTCTTTGCCACGATAGGTTGCAAAATCAAGAAAGTTACGTTTGCCCTCGGACTCAGTGATGATGATGCGGCCGGTATCGCGCTGCTCATCCAGCGCCATAAAATCAGCCTTGAGTGCGTTGGCAACGCGCCGGGCAAGGGCAATGCCGTTCGAAGGCAGTGCAAAATCAAGGTCCGGCGCGAGACGCTCAAGCAGCATATCCCGTACCGCGCCGCCAACGAGATAGATCTCCTGGCCGGCGAGGATGTCACGGACCTGGTCGATCAAAGGTGAATAGGAAATAGGAATGGGGATATAGATAATTTCTGGTCTTTCCTTGTGCCTGCTGCTCTGGGCGGCATGCAGGGCTTGCTCGGGTGTGCCCCCTTGTGCAACGATCCTGCCGCGTACGCGAGCAACCCAGCGACCCGCGTACGGAGAAGAGGCTGTGTTCTTGTTTTCTGCGACAAGAGATTTTTCATCTGTCATATTATGAAGGGGGATTATATTTTTCCAAATCCACAACGCCGACAAAAGGAAGGTTACGATAATATTCGTCGAGATCGAGTCCGAAGCCAAAGACAAATTTGTTGGGAATATTGAAGCCACGATAATGGATGGGTACCACGGCTTCGCGTCGTTCGGCTTTGTCGAGCAGGGCACACACTTTGAGGGTGCGCGGCTGACGGAGGTTAAGCATTTCAAGAACCGACGCGATCGTGTGCCCGCTATCGATAATATCTTCAACAAGCAGTACGTCTTTGTCGCGAATATCGGTTTGCAGGTCAAATGCCACACGCACAGTGCCGCTCGATTCACGTTTGCCTGCTCCATAGGAGGAGACAGCCATGAAGTCCATCATGTGTGGGGCAGTAATGTGGCGGCTCAAGTGAACTAGGAACGGAACTCCGCCGCGCAGGATGCAGATGAGCAGCAGGTTGCCATCCGGATAATCCGCGCTGATCTCTGCTCCCAATTCCTTGATGCGTGATTGAAGTGTTTCTTCGTCTATCAGTATTTCAGCGAGTATATCGTTGTAATGTTTCATAGGATTCGTTTATCAGTTTGATGTTTTTGTCGTTTGGTGGTTGTAGATACTGTCTGGGAGTTTACTATATAACTAACGAACTAGCGCGGAAATTTGCACCTCTATCGGGGTACTTCGTGGTGCATCCGGCAGCGCGCTTCATACATTTCTGACGCGCCCACGATCACAACGGGGTCATCGTAACGGGCGGGTTTTCCATTCACCAATCTCTGTGTACGAGAAGCTTCATCACCGCAGACCATGCAGATCGCATGCAGTTTATCCACACGTTCCGCCATGGACATCAGAATTGGCATGGGACCAAACGGCTCGCCGCGAAAGTCGGTATCGAGTCCAGCCACGAGGACGCGGATCCCACGCGACGCGAGCTGCTGGGCAATCTGAACAATGTCTGCATCGAAGAACTGAGCTTCATCGATCGCCACGACGGTTGTATCCTTTTCGGTCCTGGTAAGGATGTTAATGGATTTTTCTACCGGCGTGGCATCGTAGTTTGACCCGGCGTGAGAGGTGACTTTTTCCACTGCATAACGAACATCGATCGCTGGTTTGAACACCTGCACTTTTTGCTTTGCGATGGTGGCTCGCACCAGACGACGAATCAACTCGTCTGTCTTGCCGCTGAACATGGAACCGCAAACGACTTCAATGGAACCGTGTGTATGACGCATACATTCTCCCGACC
>DATKED010000132.1:0-5762 GCA_035512375.1 Anaerolineales bacterium | reverse complement strand
CGGCAGCAGTTTTACTATCTCGAACGTGAGACGCGGAAACTGGAGGAGATCGCCTGGTCCGATGTGGTGTTGGAAATGATCGTTGAAATGAACCGAAATACTACTACCAGGGATTTGCGGAATGGGAAGTTGTCGCTCAGTCAGCCTGCGGAAGGTGGCTGGCACTTTTATGCCGATGATCACAACCCGGAGCGTGCCGCAGCAATTGTCTCAGCCTGGACGCAGGTATTTGTAGAACAAGTCCGGTTTCAGGCGGGAAATGCAGAGGGTCCCAATTCATTTATCGGAGCGACACTGACCCAGACAGGGCAAATTCCGCGCGACCGTAGTTTATCCATCAGCACATATTTGTTTGTTGGTGCGGTCGTATTTTTGGCGCTCGGTTCATTTTTTGTGTTGTGTTTCAACAAACCCAAATGAAAGACACTATATTTTCTGCAGGCTTGGTGACCAGGATCACGCGCTTTCTCTGGGGCGCGGCGTTGTTTACACTACCTGTTACAAGCTTTCGCTATTTCCCATTCCTGGGGGATAGTACCTACGTCCGCCCCTTATCACTCTATCCCGTTGCACTGCTGCTTATCATTCTTTTTATTCAAATCATGCAAGGAAAGGCATCCCTTCCCCGCGCCGGGACGCTGACGCCGCTTCTCGCATTTGTGCTGCTCGCTTTAGCCGCGACCAGCCTCGGGGTCCTGCTTGACCCGCTCCCGTTGCGCGGACAGGAATATCTTGGGCGCGCGGTCCGTGCCTGGGCAACCCTCGTGATCGGCTTATCTTTTTTTATCTCGGCAGTCTGGATGAACCGGGACGAAGATGACCTGCGGTTTTCGATCAAATGGCTCCTGGCGGGTTTTGTGGTGGGTGTGCTATGGAGCGGCGTTCAGGCGCTTGCTTTTTACACACCGCTGCTCGGGAAGGAAACGGTCACGCACTTGCAGCGTGCCTTCTCGATGCGGGAGCTGGTCAGGACCAACCGCATCTCGGGTATGGCATATGAGCCTGCCTGGCTGGCGGGACAGATCGCAACCGTGTATCTACCTTGGTTGTTTACATCCCTTCTCACGCGACTGCGTGTGACGCGCTTCAAATGGCTCGAGCTCACTCTGCTGGGATTGGCGATTTTATTACTGCTCGGGACATTTTCTCGCGGCGGATTGCTGACCGCCCTGGGTGCGTCCGCGTTGACCTTTCTCCTGGTGGGACGCGCGGAACTGCGTGCCGCCTGGACCTGGTTTATCTCAGGCTTCCAGCGTGGAAGCAACTGGCTTTTACGTATGGGTGTGATGATTTTGCTCGTCGGTTCAATTATGGGCGCAGGATTGTTTTTAAGTCAAAAGGGATATATTACGCGTTTGTTCAGCACGCGGGCGGAAAGCGTTGAAGATTTCATCATCGAGAATTCGGCAGGCGCGCGCGCTGCGTATAACATCGGAGCACTGGGCGCGTATGAGGAAAGCCCGCTGACAGGCGTGGGGCTCGGCGCGAGCGGTTTTTATATTTACGATCATTTACCCGATTGGGCGCTGACCACCGTGCCTGAGATCGCGCGCCAGCTTAACCCTGAAAACCGTTTGTACCCGAACCCTAAAAATATGTATGTGCGTTTGCTGGCAGAGACGGGTTTGATCGGGCTCTTCGTTTTTATAGCCTTCCTGTTTTCTGTCCTCGGCGACGCATTGCGTGCATTGCAGTCCCGAACGATGGTTGCACGCTATCTCGGCGTTGCAGGAATATTTTCCTGGTTCGCCATTGCACTCTATAACGTTACCCAGGATTCATTCGCAACCCCCAATCTCTGGATCAACTTTGGGATTCTCGTGGGGATGACTGCCTTTACTGCGCTGGAATCAGAAAAAAGTTCCCTCCATCCTCGTTCCGCTTCAACTGCGGGCTCCGCCCTCCGCTCATATGGTCCCGATGCTCTTTCGGGAGCGCGAGGGGAAGCTGGGCAGGAGCAAGGATGATCGTACTTTCCGTAGGGATGCCGCGCGCGGGCTCAGGCTGGCACTATAACCTTGTCCACGACCTCCTGAAAACCACAGGCTGTGCCGATGCGCGTGAGATCCGTGAACGGTATCGTCTGCATAGCATATTGACAGAAGTGAACTGCAACATAGGGGTCCTTTCGGCGCGGAGACTGGCGCTCGTAGCTTTGCCCGCTTTGGTGGGGAATACCTTTGTGATCAAAGCCCACGCAGGACCGACCTCCGCATCCCGTCTCCTGCAACGCCTGGACTTGCTTCGGATCACATACATTTATCGTGACCCGCGCGATGCCATGCTCTCCGCCTACGATTACGGTCAGCGCGCGCTGAAAAAAGGACATCCCAACGCCTTCTCGCATCTGACAGATTTTCAGAAAAGCGTGGATTTCCTTATGGATTACATCCGCATCTGGAAGAAATGGATGAAAGAGAGAAATGTTCTTATCGCCCGCTACGAAGACCTGCTAACGGACTACGATCACGAGGTGGTGCGGCTGGTCCGTTTCCTCAAACTAGATGGGAGTAAGCCTGGGGTCCAGAAAGTGATTGATGCCTATCGCCCCGGCGCGGCAGAGGGACAGCAGGGACTCCACTTCTACAAGGGCAAGATCGGGCGGTTCCGTGAATCTTATAACGCGGAAGAACAGGCAATCTTGAGGGTAAAACTCGGCTCTTATCTGAAGCGTATGGGGTACGACGCCTGACGACCTAATTGTTCTGTAAGCCGGAGAGGGATTTTTCACAATCATTTTCGAGTATCATTATCTTATGCATCGATTTGAAACTCCCTATATCGCCGATTGGTTTGCCGCTACACTGCGCTGGATCGTACTGGTTAGTCTGGTCATTGCACTTTCTCTGAGCGGCCGGGCCAGTGCTGTGCCGTTCTGGCCGGTTACCTTGTTTTTCATCTGGAACACCATTATGAGCATGCTGGCGGTGTTCAGCGTTCGGGCGCGCGTATATCACCGTCAGATCGTTCTGACCATCGATATTCTCCTCGCAGGGGCATTTTTCTGGCTGCAAACCGGCTTGGGCAGCACACCCAGCTGGGTGGGTCTGATCCCGATTCTCACCGGCGCGGTATATTTCGAAGCTATCGGGGCATTCGTCGTAGCCGCCTTATTTGCAATCTGGCAATATGTTATTGGCAATGATGTCTTTTCAAGCGACCTGGCTTTATTCCGTGAGATCGGACTGACATTGGTGGCTGGCCTGGTGGGTGGGATTGGTGGTCGGTATGTGATGAGGCGCCTGCGGACTTCGCGTCAAACGAAGCTGGATGTGGAGGAACGCAACCACCGCATGGAAAGTGAACGCCTGCGCGCCATCTACGAGCTGAGTTCCTCGCTGACCGCAACCCTCAGTTACCGGCGCGTGCTCGATTCGGCTCTGGACCTTGCATATAACGCGCTAAACCCGAATCCCGATCCAGACGAACCCGACCCAGAGGAACACCTGGTCAGTGCCGTGTTTTTGTTCCGTGAGCAGCAATTGCGGATCGGTTCGGCACGCCGGTTCACCAATGCCGATCTGCGCGTCAACCTGCAGGGGAATGAAGGTATCCTGAAGAAAATACTGGATGGAGGGGACGCGATCCTGACACCAGACATTGGCTATGACCCCGAACTGGGGCGCATTGTTGCGTTGCGTTCATGCTCCTCCGCTTACTGTTTGCCCTTAAGGAGCGGATTCAACATCTACGGCGCGATGCTGTTTGCCCACCCCGACCCGATCTATTTTAACAAGGAACGCTGTGACCTGCTCGATATCATCGGCCGCCAGGCAGTGATCGCGGTCCAGAACGCGCGTTTGTATCAGGACCTGGTTGAAGAAAAAGAACGGATGATTGAAGTGCAGGAGGATGGGCGCAAGAAGCTGGCACGCGACCTGCATGATGGCCCCACCCAGTCTGTGGCGGCAATTGCGATGCGCGTCAATCTGGCTCGTCGCATCATGGCGAAAGATGTCAACGAGGCGACGAAGGAACTGGTGAAGATCGAAGAACTCGCGCACCGCACCACAAAGGAAATCCGCCATATGTTGTTTACACTGCGCCCGTTGATTCTGGAGTCACAGGGATTGAACGCCGCCCTCCAGGCGATGGCAGAAAAGATGCGCGAGACGTTCTCTCAAAATGTGATCATCAACGTGGATGATAATATCCTCAATGATATGGAAATGGGCAAGCAGGGCGTGATCTTTTACATCATCGAGGAAGCGACGAACAATGCGCGCAAACATGCCGATGCGCCACACATCTGGGTGAGACTCAGACCATTTGAAACTGGGATTGCATTGTTGGAGATCGAGGACGACGGGCTGGGCTTCGACGTGGCGGCGGTGAACAAGTCCTACGATAAGCGCGGGAGTCTGGGCATGGTCAACCTGCGCGAGCGCACGGAACTGGTGAACGGCTTGCTCAATATCGATTCTGCGCCGGGGAACGGAACACGCGTCCAGGTCTATATCCCGCTCAGCGAGGAAGCCGCGGATCAGTTGCATCATGGGAAGAGGTAGAAGCGCGGTTTTATGCGCCTGATATCAACCAAAATTAATATGCTTATTTGGGAAAGAGCATTTCCAAAATTGATTGCGCTTTCATCACCGCTCTTGCCCGATGGCTGAGGCGGTTTTTTTCATCCATGGAAAGCTCTGCCATGGTTTTCCCCAACTCTGACAATTGAAAAATAGGATCATAGCCAAACCCGCCTGCGCCGCGTTCTTCGGGGATGATCTCACCTTCGCAAAAGCCTTCGGCAAGCTGTGTTTCACCGTTAGGAACCGCCACCGCGATCGTAGCATGGAAGCGCGCCGTCCATGGGCGGGGTTTGTCTTGGAGATTCTGAATCAAATAGGCACGGCGTTCTGCATCGGAGAGTTTCCGACTGTCTGGAGAGCCATACCGTGCAGAATACAGACCTGGTGCGCCGTCGAGCGCGTCCACTTCCAAGCCTGAGTCATCGGCAAGAGAGATGAGTCCGCTGGCGCGGGCGAAAACGACAGCTTTCTTGGCTGCGTTCTCGGCATACGTGTTTCCATCTTCGACGACATCCAGATCAAGATCGATTTTTGCAGGGGTGATAAGTTCAACCCCTGTATCTTTGAGCAGGTCCTGCAATTCTTTGATCTTGCCTTTGTTGTTTGTAGCGATAAGAAGTTGTTTCATTTGAGACTTCATGGAAAGATTTTTAACACGAAGGACACTTAAGGGTTTTTGTTCTTCAGTCTTTCTTTGACTCATTTGCTCTTTGGCTGATTTTCTCCATTGCCCATTTTGCATGATCGCGCACCAGTGGCTCTTCATTACTTAGCGCATTCTGCAAAACAGGTAACGCATGCATGTCCCCTGTATTTCCAAGTGCGACTGCGACATTCCGTAAGTAGCCGCGTCGCTTGGCGCGTTTGACAGGACTCCGCTTGCAGCGTTGATTAAACTCTTGTGTTGTGATGGACAGTTCCTCGGTCAAAGGATGAAGCGTCCTGGGCGAAGTCGAAGGACCATCTCTGAACGCGGGATCGCCTTCTCCGGCGAATCGATTCCATGGGCAGACCATCTGGCAGATGTCACATCCAAAAACCCAGTTGCCCATCTTTTCGCGCAATTCCGTGGGTATGTCATCTTTCAGTTCGATGGTGAGATAGGAAATGCAACGGGTCGCATCGAGCGTGCGGTTCGGAAGGATACAGTCCGTTGGGCAGGCTTCGATGCAGCGCGTGCATGTGCCGCAATGATCGGTGATGAAAGGCGGGTCAGGTTCGAGCGCGAGATCG
>DATKED010000131.1:0-4756 GCA_035512375.1 Anaerolineales bacterium | reverse complement strand
GTTGCTAAAAGAGTTAAACCAATCTGATGACCTCCGAAGTTCGGCTTTAAGCTTGATCACCCGCGCGATCGACACAGAGAATGCCCATCACCTGCGTGCCATCGAGAACCTGATCGAAAGGACCGAGGAAGGACTCGAAGTGCAAGTTGCTGCAAGGGAGGATACGCTCGATGCCTACTTTGACGGATTGCGCGACATGGAGGAGATGCCGCGTCCGCAAAAAATATTGGAAGAAATCAATAATCTGCTGGGAATGCAGTTTAGACTCAACAATGAGCAGTTACGCGCGTTGGGAGAGGATCCGGCAGATGTTAAGGCAGATATCCGAAACCTGGTTTCTGCAAATCTGACGGTGCTGTATGCCTCGCGCGTCATTTCTGCGGTGCAGAACCGCTTTGGCGAAGTATTGGGTGATAAGTTTGAAATTTCGAATTGGGATGATGCGGCGGATAAGATCAACGAAGCTGCCGAAAATGCATTGAAACGCCGCCGTGAACGACTGGTTGGAGAGAGCGGTCAGATCCAGCACGATATTAATAACCTCATGCCGCGCGAAGTCAACGATACGACCAGGCTCCAGTTATTGCTTTCGCTCTCACAGGGCGCACGCACAGATTTTGATCAGAAGACCCACCGTCAGATCAAACGGGTTTTTAGCCGCTTTAGTTATGCCTTCCTGATCGCGCAGTTGCTGGAGGGACAGCCATCGGATCAGGTTGTCGAAGATGTCTTAAATCACTTGGAAGAGGCTGAGGAAGCCTTGCGTTATGCCTGGGGCGAACGAGAATATGCCCGGCTTTCCGCGAATGCGCAACGACTTGCAGATTTTGGCAGCGCGGCAAAGATGGCATTCGGGGAGGAAAGGCTCAATGAAACGGTGGCAAACCTCGGGGAGTCTGACCGGGAAGCGTTGGTCGAATCGATTGGAAGATATGCGCTGAACGAAGTCCATCGGCAGTTGCTTCTGGGCGCCACAACTGAATTGTGGGTGGATTATTTGACACGTATTGAAGCATTAAGGGTTTCGATAGGCCTGGAGGCTTACGCACAGCGTGACCCGCTGGTACAATATAAATCGAAAGCGTCTGAAATGTTCGCGCAGTTGGTGGAAGATATTCGAGGATTGGTCATTAGCCGGGTGTTTGCCTATCAACCCAGGCCCGTCGAGATTACACCTGTCGAAATTTCAAATGCGCCAACTGCGGCAGCACAAACAGCCCAACCAGATAGCGCTAAGAAAAAGAAACGACGGCGCCATTAATTCAGTTACAATGTGCGCTCTCTGGCGCATACCTTTATATTTGAGAATGCATCCTACACCCTCTTAGAAGTATGTCATCAGCAGAACGCGTCACTGCTTCTCTCAACACCTATCGCGCCTTTCCAAAGGTGGAGTTGCATCGTCATCTGGAAGGCTCGCTGCGATTGGATACCATGCTCGACATTGCACGCCAGCATGGCATCACCATTCCTGCGGATGTCCTGCGGTTGAGTACCCTGGTTCAGGTGCAGGAAGAGGATAAGTTCACTTTTCAGAACTTTCTGGCCAAATTCAATACATTACGATTGTTCTATCGTTCGCCTGATGCAATCCATCGCATCACGCGTGAAGCAGTTGAAGATGCGGCAAAAGATAATGTGCGATATATGGAGTTGCGCTTTACCCCGGTCGCTTTGAGCCGCGCAGAACGCTTCCCCTTGCACGATGTCGTTGATTGGGTCATCAGCAGTGCAAAAGATGCGGCAAAGAAGCACGATGTGATTGTCCGCTTGATCGCTTCCGTGAACCGCCATGAAAGTACGGAGCTGGCTGAACAGGTAGCATGGCTGGCTGCGGAGCATCTTCAAGACGGCATGGTGGCAATGGATCTGGCGGGCAATGAGGCTGAGTTTGAAACTGAGCCATTTTATGGGGTGATCAAAGAAGCTCGTCAATCGGGTTTGCACGTGACCATCCATGCTGGCGAGTGGGGACCCGCGACCAATGTAAAAGAAGCGATTGAAGAGTTGGGTGCAGAGCGGATTGGTCATGGAGTACGTGTGCTGGAAGATGAAAATACTGTGGCGCTGGCGCGTGAGCGCGGTACAGCCTTTGAGGTCTGCGTAACGAGCAATTATCAATCAGGGGTGATCGGTTCTCTTGATACTCATCCATTGATGAAAATGCTGGATGCAGGCTTGAACGTAACGATCAATACCGATGACCCCAGCATCTCGCGCATCACTTTAAGCCACGAATATTATACAGCTTGCGAGGACCTGCACATGACACAAAATACACTCAGGAAACGGATTGTTGCCGCGGCACAAGCCTGCTTCCTGCCTGAGAATGAAAAAGAGAAGCTGGTCACACGGCTTCATAAGGATCTGAAATTGTAAACATCACCACAAGCATCCCTGCGATTGCGCCAGGACAGGCAAGGATATCAAAGGCGCTCCTTTGTGTTCTTCCCAGGTTGTGGTGTGATTATTTCACACACCAAAGGAGACACTATGAACGATTTCTTCCATGCATGCGATGTATTAAAAGTTGGGGATAAGGAATATGTTATCTATCGCCTTGACTCGCTGGAAAAGGCGGGTCTGACGAACCTCAAACTGCTCCCGTTTTCCATCCGAGTCGTTCTTGAGGCTGCACTCCGTCAATGTAATGACAAAGAGATCACCCAAACCGATGTAAAGAACATCGCCGCATGGACGCCCAAAAGCCTGCGCCCTGGCATCCCGTTTTTGCCTGCACGCGTGATCATGCAGGATTTCACGGGAGTCCCCGCAGTGGTGGATCTGGCGGCGATGCGGTCAGCGGTTGCCCGCCTAGGCGATGATCCGAAGAAGATCAATCCGCTTGTGCCTGTGGACCTGGTCATTGACCATTCCATCCAGGTGGATTTCTTCGCCACGGCTGACGCACTCACCCGCAATACCGAGGTTGAATTCCAGCGTAATCGTGAACGCTATGAATTTCTCAAATGGGGACAAAAAGCATTCAGCAATTTCCGGGTTGTGCCGCCGATGACCGGAATTGTTCATCAAGTAAACCTTGAATATCTTGCTGATGTGGTTGGAGTCCGGCGTCTCCCGACGTCGGAAGTCGTTGCCTTCCCCGATACACTGGTCGGCACTGACTCACACACCACTATGATCAATGGTCTGGGCGTGGTAGGTTGGGGCGTGGGAGGCATTGAAGCCGAGGCTGTCATGCTTGGTCAGCCCATGGATATGCTTTTGCCGGATGTCATAGGTTTCAGGCTGTATGGCAAATTGCGCGAAGGAGTTACAGCGACCGACCTGGTCCTTACTGTTACGCAGATGCTGCGCAATAAAGGTGTCGTGGATAAATTCGTCGAGTTCTTTGGCGAAGGGCTCAATGGCATGTCGTTGACCGATCGTGCCACGATTGCCAACATGGCTCCTGAGTACGGCGCGACAATCGGTTACTTTCCTGTAGATGAAGAGACGCTTCGTTACATGCGCTTGACGGGCCGCTCTGAAGAAGTGATCGAGCGGACGGAAGCTTATATGCGCACGCAGGGACTCTTCCGCGATGATTCCATGCCTGATCCCGAGTTCACCGACACGCTTGAGCTGGACCTTGGGTCTGTTGTTCCCTCTTTAGCGGGACCCAAGCGTCCACAAGATCGCATCGCGCTCTCCGACATGAAAACGGTTTTCGAAAGCGCACTGACCGCACCTGTGAAGGAGCGCGGCTACGAGCTCTCGCCTGAGGCGTTAGCCCGTGAAGCGACGTTTGGCACAAATGGCGGCACACAAAAGATGAAACATGGTGTGGTGGTGATCGCCGCGATCACATCCTGCACGAATACATCCAACCCATCTGTCCTGCTCGCGGCGGGATTGGTCGCGAAGAAAGCCATTGAAAAGGGACTCACCGTCAAGCCTTATGTTAAGACGTCGCTTGCGCCAGGTTCACGCGTAGTGACTGAATATCTCAAGAAGGCTGGTTTGATCGATCCACTTTCCAAACTTGGCTTCAATGTCATTGCTTACGGTTGCACAACCTGTATCGGAAACTCCGGTCCCTTGCCAGGCGAAGTTGCCAAAGCGGTAACAGGCTCAGACCTGGTCGCTGCGGCAGTCATATCTGGCAATCGCAACTTTGAGGGACGTGTCCATCCCTTGGTGAAAGCGAACTATCTCGCTTCTCCACCATTGGTTGTCGCTTATGCTCTGGCTGGCACTGTTGATATTGATTTAAACCATGAATCCCTTGGCATTGGTTCCGATGGACAACCCGTTTATCTGAAGGATCTATGGCCCACGCAGCAGGAGATTAACGAAGCCATTGCTGCGAGCGTCAAAGCCGAGATGTTCAAGGAAAAGTATTCCGATGTATTCAGTGGCTCCGAGATGTGGAAAGCGATCAAGGTCAAGGAAGGCGATTTGTTTGAGTGGAGTGAAGAATCCACATATATCCATCATCCGCCTTATTTCCAGACTCTAACGAGGGCGGTGCCTTCGATCAATGAAATCAAAGGCGCGCGTGTGCTGGGCGTTTTCGGTGACTCGATTACGACCGACCATATCTCCCCGGCGGGCAACATCGCAACCGACTCTCCAGCTGGAAAATTCCTGCAGGAACGTGGCGTACAACCCAGGGACTTCAATCAATATGGGACGCGGCGCGGCAATGACCTTGTGATGGCGCGCGGCACATTTGCAAATATCCGTTTGAAGAATTTGATGGTTGCGCCCAGGGAAGGTAATTGGACAAAATATCAACCCTCTGGCGAAGAGA
>DATKED010000130.1:0-16766 GCA_035512375.1 Anaerolineales bacterium | reverse complement strand
CTTCTCTCCACGAGAAGGCTTTTCCGTTAGTGGTAGGACGAATTATCAATCTGTCCGACACAGTACCGGTACAACAAAACCCCTGCCGCGACCGCGAGATTCAACGAGCTGACTCTTCCCTTCATTGGCAACGAGACGGCTACATCGCAGGCATTTGTTTGCGTAGTCGAGAGTCCCTTTTGTTCATTGCCTAACACCAGAATCCAGGGGATCTGTGGGACGAGTGTTTGATAGTCCACCTCTCCATGAGCAGATGTGCCGATCAACTGATAATGCCCATTGCGGGTCCACTGCACAAATTCCTGGAAAGAAGTTTGAACAATGGACTTCCAGAAAATCGTCCCCATGCTGGAACGCACAAGGGTCGGATGATACAATTCCACACCGCCATCGAGCAGGAACAGCCCGTCTGCGCCGACTGCATCCAGGGTGCGTAGAATCGTACCCACGTTACCGGGATCTTGAGGTGCGACGAGTGCCGCGGCGCGTGCGATTTTGGGTGCGCCAGCCGCAGCAGATTGCTTTAATTCAGCAATCTGCGTATGTTTTTGGTGGACAATCGCAAGGATGCCCTGGGGGTTGTCCTTATCAGTCAATGATTCCATAACTTGGGCGGAAACAGGCTGAGGCTTCGTTCCGAGGCGGGTAACCAAGTCACGGGCGAAAGTACTGGTCAGCAAATCTGGTGCGTAGAGGATTGAATCCAAATCCCAACCCGCCTCCATTACTTGACCGACATGATGAATCCCCTCCACGAGGAACAATCCGCTTTCGAGCCGCGCTTTCTTCTGATGCAAGGCGCGCGCCTGCTTGATTAGCGGATTACTGAAACTGGTGATCAGTGATTTTTCCATAGTATGAAAACGGAGTAAACGTCATTGCGAAACATCCCTGTGGGACCTGACTTTAACATGCCAATGGCTCGAGTCGTTGGACTCCAAGTGTTACTCGCCTAGGACAACAGTTAATTTGCCAGTCATACCCGAGGTGATATGACCCTCCGTCCTACAAACGACCTGATATTCGCCAGGTTCTGTTGGAGCAGTAAACGAAGTATTGGTGGAACCGCCGGGCGGTAACTCAACTTCCCAATACACATTGGGAACATCTTCATCATCGAACATGTCACCGGCAGTTGTGCCAAGTTTCATAATGACAAAATTATGTACAACCGCTCCGTTATTTGAGGAATTAAATGTGATTTCCTGACCAGCAGGGACAGTAAACTGGCTGGGTTGGAATTGAAAGTCTGTCATGGTTAGGTCGATCGTATTGCTGACAGCCCCGACCCCACCGCACGATACAATTGCAAGGCTGAGAAGCACAGCCATAATGATGAGCCTTCTTTTCATTGGACGCTCCGAAAAAGATTTTTAGCTTATCAATTGTAATCCAACCCAACAAAGTTCTTGTCTTCCTGAGGAAAACATTATGATGTAAACTAATCCATATTTGATGATAAGAATCAGCCTCGCGAAGACTCTCCGCCTTTGTCATTTGTGCACTTGATGAAGCCTTTGCAAGGCTGGCCTAAACCACTTTAAAAAGAGACTCAAATGACCTCACACCCGAAATTTGACCCTTCTGCCCGCGTCCTGCTTGGACCCGGACCCAGCATGACCCACCCGCGCGTGATCCGCGCTTTGAGCGCTCCTACAGTTGGGCACCTTGATCCTGAACTATTGGCGCTTTACGCGGAAGAACAGGAGTTACTACGCGCAGTCTTTCAAACTAAGAATGAATGGACATTTGCCCTGTCAGGTACGGGCACAGCTGGCATGGAGGCTACACTTGTCAATTTGGTCGAGCCGGGTGACGAGGTTTTGATCGCCATTCACGGTTACTTCGGTGAACGGCTTGCAGATATCGCGGCGCGCGTGGGCGGGCAGGTAGACCGCATTACTCGTCCACTTGGTGAGATCTTCACGGCTGAGGAAATCGAGTCCGCGCTCAGCCAGAAGAAGTACAAATTATTCGCGATCGTCCATGCCGAAACATCGACCGGTGCAGAGCAACTGCACATCAAAGAAATCGCGGACCTTGTCCACCAATCTGGCGCGTTATTCCTGCTCGACACCGTCACCTCCTTGGGAAATATCCCATTGAAAATTGACGAATGGGAGGTTGATGCAGCATACTCCGCCAGTCAAAAGGGGCTCGGCGCGCCATCGGGACTAGCTCCTATTACCATCGGTTCCCGCGCCAGATCCAAAATCGAAAACCGCAAGTCACCCATCGCTTCCTTTTACCTTGACCTGATTGCCTACGCCAATTACTGGATGGGCGCCCATGCATATCACCACACTGCATCCGCAAACCTTCACTATGCCCTGACGGAAGGCCTGCGCGTGATCGTCGAGGAGGGGTTGGAGGAAACCTTTGCGCGCCTACGCGGTAATTCTGAAACTCTCTGGCGCGGCTTGGAAGACATCGACATGCCCCCATTTATACCGCTTGAATACCGGCTCCCGCCATTGACTACCGCGCAGGTTCCGGCTGGGGTGGATCCGCATCAAGTACGCGCGCGGTTGTTGAACGAATACAACATCGAAATCGCGGCGGGCTTCGGCGCGCTCAAGGATAAAGTCTGGCGCATCGGCTTAATGGGCTATTCGAGCCGGAAAGAGAATGTCACTCTGTTATTGGGCGCGTTGAGGGAATTGTTGAAATAATGGTGGTGAGTAAGTGACGTCCTACTCAACCATCGCCACCGTATCGAGACCACCAAATTCCAGGAACACTTATGGCGACTTTGACTCAATCAGCTGAAAACCGGTACTGGTCGTACGCACTCTGGCTGGCATTGTTCACCATCCTTTACAACCTTGCTGAAGGACTGATCTCCATCTTCTTTGGTATAAGCGATGAGACACTTACCCTCTTCGGCTTCGGCGTTGACTCCTTCATCGAGGTGATGTCTGGGATTGGCATCCTTGCCATGGTACTGCGTATCCGACAAAGCCCCGAAACGCCGCTCTCTCAGTTCGAACGGACAGCGCTGCAAGTCACGGGTACATCGTTCTATTTGCTGGCCGTTGGACTGGGTGCTACAGCTATTTACAATCTCTTCACTGCGCACAAGCCTGAAACAACGCTGCCTGGACTGATTATTTCCATTGTTTCTATCGCTGTCATGTGGTTATTAGTAATTGGTAAGCGCAGGGTGGGACATGCCCTTGACTCGTCACCGATCCTTGCAGATGCGAACTGCACGAAGGTGTGCATTTATATGTCGCTGGTTCTACTGGCTTCGAGTCTGATCTATGAACTCACAGGCTTTGGTTTTGTTGATTCCATTGGCGCGCTGGGTTTGATCTATTTTTCCTATAGCGAAGGGAAAGAGTCCTTTGAAAAAGCAGCCGGCATGGAAGATTGTTGTGCTGATGAAAACGGTGAAGAATTGAAATAAACGTAAAAACGCCTTGTTTTCGCTGCAATTCGTAGGGAAAACCCTTAAATTACAATTGCCTTTTCCCATGACTTTAAAGTATACTGAACTGTAGTGGCTTGAAAGCCTGCAGGTAGAGACCAAAAGTTAATTCTTAAAGGAGGATTGCATGGCAACACAACGTATGAGTAAGACTGAGCTTGTAGAGGCTATCGCCGGTCAGAGCGGCTTGGAGAAGAAACAGGTCAATGCCGTTCTGGACGCTCTAAACGGTGTAATCTACAAAGAACTCAAAGCGCAGCACGAAGTTATGATTCCGGGCCTGCTGAAATTGACAGCAGTTACGAAACCCGCCGTGCCTGCCCGTGAAGGCATCAACCCCTTCACCAAAGAGAAGACTATGTTCAAAGCCAAGCCCGAGCGCAAAGTAATCAAACCTCGGCCGCTCAAAGCCCTCAAAGACGCTGTCTAATTCCACATACCAAGGCACAACGAAAAGGCCCCGCATCGCCGGGGTCTTTGTGCATGCATATCATGCAGCTCGGCTTCCTGATTAGCCGAGTGATTTTCTAGATTCAAACTGAACCGATGCTCAAACAGCACATATTTATGAATCACAATAAGCTGATCCAGAAGTGGAAACATGAGGAACACCAGCCATTCACTGGATGGGATTTCTCCTACCTGAACGGAAGAATGCTGGAGGAGCACCCGCCATGGTCATATTCCTTGCGCGCGGCTGAACTCATGCGCCAAGCTTCGTCTGTCCTCGATTTAGGTACAGGCGGAGGGGAACGGCTTCTAAAATTAAGAGAGTATTGGCCAAGTAAAGTTGTCGTGACGGAAAATTATCCGCCCAATTTCAAGCTGGCGACGGAACGGTTAGCTCCCTCTGGCGTAGGTGTTGCCGAAGTTCCACTATCAGACTACAACCTAAGGCCCTTCGCTGAAGGAGAGTTTGAGCTTGTATTGAATCGTCATTCTGCCTTCAATTCCAGTGAAGTTGCCCGCGTCTTGGCTCTGCGTGGGACCTTCCTCACTCAGCAAGTTCATGGTCTATGGGCGTATGATTTATTAGCTGCATTCGCCTCCAAACCTCAATGGCCAGAATCAACCCTTGAAAAGTATGTACATCGCTTGAAATCTGCAGGACTCAGGATGGTTGAAACCCGGGAGTGGTCAGGTCAATTAGCTTTTACTGATGTTGGTGCAATTGTATATTACTTGAAGGCTGTCCCCTGGTTGGTGCCAAATTTCTCGGTAGAAACTCATCTGAAGTACTTGCTTAAGCTTCAAAGTCGGCTAGAGAATGGTGAAGTATTAGCGTTTGTAGCCAGAAAATACTTGATAGAGACACAAAAAGGAACGTGAGATGAGCATCTCACGGATCGGTGAAGTTCAGGCAAAAGAAAGATCGATCGAAGAACTTCGGGATTTTCTTATCTCGATCATGCCAGCCATCCGATCTTCAGAGGGATGCGAATCGGTCCAGCTTTATCAAAGCCAGGACGACCCGTCCAAGTTTTTGATGATCGAAGTGTGGGACAGCATCGAATCGCATCAGGCGTCTGTCCAGAACATACCGCCGGAAAAACTGGGCGAGATAAGGCCATTGCTAGCATCTTCGCCCAGCGGCAGTTATTTTCGGTTGATCCAGTGAGTTTATAGCAGATAATGATTCCACTCATGGTTTTAGTACCACCTTGATGCAGCCATCCTCCTTTTTCTTGAAAAGCTCATAGGCTTGAGGAGCCTCCTCGAGAGGCAGCACATGGGTGACGACAAACGACGGCTCGACCTCGCCGTTTTCTATTTTTTCGAACAGGGGCTTGAGGTAGCGATGGACGTGAGTCTGTCCCATTTTGATCGTCAGACCTTTGTTGAACGCTGCCCCCAGAGGGAGGGTATCAATGAAGCCGCCATAAACGCCCGCGAGAGAGACGGTGCCTCCCTTGCGGCAAGCCTGGATGCACTCACGCAACACATACGGACGATCCGATTCAATCCGCACGGTTTGCTTTGCAAAAACGTATACACCTTCAAGACCTGTTTTGTGTGCTTCCAATCCCACCGCGTCGATGCAAACATCGGGGCCCATTCCGCCCGTCAGCTGCTTCAATGTTTCAACAACATCCACGCCGTCCGCATAATTGATCACCTCAGCGCGGCCGTAAGTCTGCGCCATTTCCAAACGTTCCGGGAAGCGGTCGATCGCGATCACGCGGAGAGGGTTGAACATCCACGCGCTTTGGATCACGAACTGCCCCACAGGACCACAGCCCCATACGGCAACCGTATCGCCGGGTTGGATGTTTCCATTTTCAGCAGCCATATAGCCGGTTGGGAAAATGTCGGTCAGGAAGAGAACCTGCTCATCACGAAGACCATTTTCGATCTTGAGCGGACCTACATCTGCAAAGGGGACGCGGACGTATTCCGCCTGCCCGCCTGCGTAGCCGCCCATCAGATGAGAGTAGCCATAAATCCCGGCAGGGGAATGTCCATAAAGTCCCTCAGCCAGGGATGCATTCGGATTCGAGTTATCACAGAGCGACCAGAGACCGCGCTCACAGAAAAAACAGCGACCACAAGCGATCGGGAACGGGACCACGACCCGATCCCCTGGAATGAGATTCCCTACCTGCTCGCCCACCTCAACGACTTCTCCCATGAACTCATGTCCCAGGATATCCCCTTTTTTCATCGAGGGAACATATCCATTGTAAAGATGCAGGTCAGAGCCGCAAATCGCCGTGGAAGTGACGCGAATGATCGCGTCACGTGGGTTAAGCAATTGAGGTTCGGGGACGTCTTCAACTCCAACGTTTACAATACCATTCCAACAAACGGCTCTCATCGCAACCTCCTTTGATCCGGTTTCAGAGAGGAACCAGCACCCATTTGCTTGTCCCGTCCTGAAGGCTGTCCTTCTACTGTCGCAACTTCGCCCGCTTCCACGATCTGCTTAAAGTGACGCAGATCAGCATGGATCTGTTGACCCGGCTCTTCTCCGAACAGTTTGGCAAAAGCAGCACCCAATGACCCCGCCGGCGGATTGTATTCCATCGAAATTCGGATGATGGTGCCGCGCCCAACCGGCGCGTCTTTAAACTCGACTCGCCCCATGCTTTCCACGCTTGAGCCAGGCAATGACTTCCAGACAAGCAGCTCATTTTCACGCTCTTCGATCACTTCAGAATCCCATTCAATATTTTTCCCCAGAGGCGCTTTGGCTACCCAATGTGACCGCCCACTTTCAGAGTCATCCACCTGGACCGATTCCAAATGCAGCATAAAACGCGGCAGGTTTTCAAAGTCCCGCCACATGCGGTAGAGTTCCTCCTTTGGACGATTGACAGTTACTGCCCGCTCCACTCTGATGCCTTCGTGCCCGTTCGTCTCAGCCCGATTGATCCCCAACATTTGGTAAAACATGCAGTGGCCGGTTGCGCCCCGATAGATCATGTAGCCAGCCTCAAGTCCAAGTGGAAGGCCCATGCGTGGACGGCGCCTCAAAATAAAAGTTATCAAAGCGATCCCAGTTATCAGAGACACTCCTCGCTCGGAAGATCCCACATTCACCCGACTTGAGATCGGTCGTATTTGCATCAACATGCAGAACTCCTTTATAAAACCTTACCTCTGATTATTTGCAGTCAGTTTTCGCGTCACCTCACCCACCGTCACACCCCAAATGAGGTGAGCAATGATCATCAAGAGGTTCCTGCGCCAGGGATGCCGAATGGCTGATCGCAAAATGCCCATCGCAGGCAGCCAGCCCAGGTAACTTCCCACCCAAAGCGCCAGCCCGGCGAACCCACCCTTAAGGATGGAGGGTACGGGCAGTTTCTCAACGAAAAGTGTATATATCGAACCAAACAATGCTCCATAGCCAAAATGAGAAAAGATGGTCAATCCAACTAATTCCCCCTCACTCAGACGATCTTCGATACCCACCCGTTCAACAATATCCTCTGTGATCAGGCGAGGGGGCAACGGGTATTTTTCACGTTCGGGCAAAAGTTTCCAACCCACCAGCATGGAAATCGACATGGGAGCGGTGGCGATGAATCCTGCTGCCGCCCCTTGAAGAAGTTTGAGAAATGAGAGATCTGAACTGGAAGGACAAATAACTCCGCGAATATGCATGCTGGGATGAAATATACAGCCTTCCAACACGCCTCTCAAGGCGGGAAGAGCCTATAATCTCTCAGGGAATCACCTATAAACTGGTGATATAATCTGCTCGTCCGTGATAAGTAGGAGCATAGAAATGACAGATATCCTGTAATCAATATAGACTTTTAGGGCACTACCCGCTGTGATATTTTGATTCCAGCCGAGGGCTTGCCTCGGTTTTCGTTTTTAATACCGGATACAGGTCAATTATGCTTACTGCCCGCCACATTTACAAAACATATGGCATTCAGCTGATCCTTCAAGACATCTCATTCAGTATCAGCAACAACCAGCGCATCGGGCTCATCGGTCCCAACGGCTGTGGCAAGACCACTCTCATGCGCATCCTGGCAGGGTTGGAACAGCCCGATTCAGGGACTGTGGTTTCAACGCGCACAAATTTAAGAATTGGTTATCTTACCCAGGGGATGGAATTCGAACCCGAACAAACGCTTCAGACGACGCTCAATCTGGATACTATCGCAGAAGCAGATCTCGAAGATGAAATTGCGTCCCTTGCTTCAGCCTTATCTTTCAACCTAAACGACTCAGGTCTTCAAGCCAAATACGACTCCGTCATTAATCAGCTTTCAGCAGTCAGTTATAAACCATCAGCCCTATTAGGCTCTCTGGGACTCGCCCGCATTCCTCTCGATACGCCTGTTAAGCATCTGAGCGGCGGACAGAAGACTCGCCTGATGCTGGCGCGCGTTTTGCTCGAAGAGCCGCATCTCCTCCTGCTCGACGAGCCGACCAACCACCTGGACATCGAAATGCTCGAATGGCTGGAAGGCTGGCTCACTGATTTCAACGGTGCGGCTCTGATCGTCTCGCACGACCGCGCGTTTTTGGATAACACAGTCACATCCATTCTAGAACTTGACCTGAATACACACGAAATTAAGCCTTACTCTGGCAACTATGCCGATTATCTCGAACAAAAGCTCGTGGAACGGGAAAAACAGGCGCAAGCGTTTCAAGACCAGCAGGACGAGATCGCGCAGCTCCGTGCGGCGGCGGCTCACATACGCGGGCTGACGAAGATGAAGAAAGGCGGCAAAGCCGATGGCGGCGACAAGTTCGCAAAGGGCTTCTTCGGTAATCGCTCCACCAAAAACGTAGCCGGGCGCGCCAAACATATCGAAGCACGTATTGAAAAGCTTCTGACGGAAGAACGCATCGAAAGACCGAAATCAAGCTGGCAGATGAAACTGGATTTCGGCGCACCCTCGCATCAATCCAAAGATGTATTGATCACGGAGAATCTCGCGATCGGATACGACGAATCATTGCTCACTGACTTGAACCTCCACATCCGCGCCGGGCAGCGTATCGCGCTGACAGGTCCCAACGGCACTGGCAAGACCACCCTCATCCGTACCATTGCCGGGAAACTAAAGCCGCTCGCCGGGACGTTGAAACTCGGAGTTACCGTCAAGCTCGGATACATGGCACAGGAACAGGAACTGCCCAATCCCAGTCTACATGCTTTGCAAACGATTCAAAGTGTCGCTCCATTCAACGAAACCGAAGCCCGCAATTTCCTGCATTACTTCCTGTTCAAAGGCGATAATGCACTGCGTGCCACGCGTGAGCTCTCGTTCGGTGAACGCGCCCGCCTGCAACTCGGGTTGCTCGTCGCGCAGGGTTGTACCTTCCTGTTGCTTGATGAACCGATCAACCACCTTGACATTCCCTCACGCGCCCGGTTCGAGGAGGCACTTGCCAATTTTAGGGGAACCATTCTCGCGGTCGTCCACGACCGTTACTTCATCGAGCGCTTCGCTTCCGATGTTTGGTCTGTCAACGACGGAAAGGTTGAGAGGTGGTAAAAACCACTCGCACTGAACCGAGCGCCGCAAAGGCGGCACGTAGATAAAGCACATTTGTCAAAGAAAAAATAGCATGAAATCAATATCTTCTACTCCCTATCCCGAGGTCAACAAGATTCTGGACCTGTTATATACAAACGTACAAGAGCTGCTAAAGGACCAGCTCGTCGGCATGTACCTCCATGGCTCCCTTGCCAACGGTGGCTTCGACGAACATAGCGACATCGATATTATCCTTGTCACAAAAGAGGATGTTTCAACAGAAATGTTCTCGGCGTTGCATGAAATGCACTCAGAAATGACAAAAATGGATTCACCCTGGTCGATCCAACTGGAGGTCTCCTACATTCCACAGAATGCACTTCGCCGGTTTGACCGAGCCAATATGGTTTACCCCCATCTTGATAGGGGCAGCGGTGAGGTCTTGCACAGGATGGCACACGAAAGCGATTGGATCATCCAGCGCCATATCCTGCGCGAGCATGGGGTTGTCATCACAGGACCCCACCCACAAGCTTTGATCGATCCTGTCTCGCCTAACGATTTACGAATAGCCGTTGCAGAGGGTTTGCCTTTATGGCTTCACCCGATCCTGAACACTCCATCCGAGATCAACAAGCGTGGATACCAATCCTTTTTCATCCTTTCACTCTGTAGAATGTTATACACGCTGAAACACGGCGAAATCCTTTCAAAAGCTGCCGCAGCAGGATGGGCTCTTGAAAACCTCGATTCGAAATGGAAGACTCTGATCGAACGCGCTTTGATCGGACGTCAAAACCCGAACCAGAATGCCCAGCCTGAAGATATCAACGGGACGTTGGACATGATGCGATACACACTTCAACAGATCAAACCCACTCCCTACCCGGAAGTTAATGAAGTGTTGAATTTACTTTTAAACAATGGAAAGGAAATTATGGGCGATCAATTTGTCGGCATGTATCTCTATGGCTCCCTCTCCAGTGGAGACTTCAACCCCGAGACCAGCGACATTGATTTTCTTATGGTGACCACAAATGTGCTCTCAGAAAAAACGGTCTCTGAACTTGAGGCGATGCACAAACAGACCTGGGCGACCAGCCTGAAGCGGGCAGGCGAACTGGAAGGCGCTTACGTTCCCAGGGAACTCATCCGCCGCCACGATGCCGATGGCACGGCTTGCCCAACCGTCAACGAAGGAAGGTTCTACGTTGACCGGCTCGGCAGTGACTGGATCATTCAGCGGCATGTCGTTCGAGAGTATGGTGTTGTCGTTGAGGGACCCGATCCGAAGACGTTGATCGACTTCGTTACCCCGGATGAAATTCGCGGGTCCGTTATGGGCGTCCTGCAAGAATGGTGGTTCCCCATGCTCAACGATCCATCCTGGCTGCGTGAGCACAAAAGCGCGTATTGCGCCTTTGCTGTCATCACCATGTGCCGCGCCCTACATGCGCTTGAGCATGGGACAGTCGTCTCCAAGCCCCAAGCGATCCAATGGGCGCGAAAAAAACTGGGCAATCCGTGGGCACAGCTTATCGATAAAGCGGCCGCCGCGCCGCCGCAAGAAGAACAGGATGATCTTTTGCCTGAAACTCTGGGCTTCATTCGGCTTATAAAAGAACGAACAACGAATCTATTCCAACAAACATTGAACAGGTAAAATAAGAGAAATGAACACAGCACGCTTTCAACTGATCAGCCCGAATGATCTTTCCGATTATCGTGACCGCGCCGGTGACATCGGCGTGGCATCCTGGCCCGAGTTTATGATGCAAGACTCTGTCGCGAACGAACACTGGCATGAATTATTTGACCGATTCAGTAATTATCAATTTGCATTGCTTGATACGGAAACAGATCGTATGGCGGCGATGGGAAACAGCCTGCCCTTTTATTGGGATCAGCCGCTCGAAGAGCTTCCCGAAGGCGGCTGGGACTGGGTCTTTGTCAAAGCAGTGGAAGATCACAAGAAGGACATAGCGCCTAATATACAGTCAGCAATACAGATTGCGATTCACCCCGATTATCAGAGTATGGGATTAAGCGCAAGGATGGTTCAAGCGATGCGCGGTATTGCAAAATCCCAGGGCTTCAAATATCTCGTTGCGCCGGTGCGTCCGAACCAAAAGAGTAAATATCCGCTCATCAACATGGACGATTACATCAAGTGGACCAACGAGGAAGGCTTGCCCTTCGACGCGTGGCTGCGAGTCCATGCGCGGCTGGGTGCAAGGATCCTCAAGCCCTGTCACGAAGCCATGACCATCCGCGGCACGCGCGCCGAATGGGAGGAATGGACGGGTTTGAGACTCCCGCAAAATGGAACTTACTTCATCCGCGGCGCGCTCAACCCGATGGAAATGAACTTCGAAAAAGATGAGGGTGTTTACATTGAACCGAACGTGTGGATGGTGCACGAAATATGAGTACCGAACGCTTTCAGGTCATCACTCCAGCACACGCAAACTATCGTGATCTCGTGCGCGGCTTGACCAAAGAGGTCTGGCCCGAATTCATGCTGCACGATTCGGTTGCCAATGAACTGTGGCATGAACTATTGGATCGGTTTCCAGAGTATCAACTCGCCTTATACGATACCCAGAACAACCGCGTCGCAGGCATGGGAAACAGTTTTCCTCTGCGATGGGAGGATAGTCTCGAAAATCTCCCCGAAGGTGGGTGGGATTGGGCATTTCAAGAGGCAGTAGATAATCACAAAGAAGCCGTATCGCCAAACATTCACTGTGCGATCCAGATTGTCGTTCGCCATGAGTATCAGAGCCAGGGATTAAGCAGACCAATGGTCGAGGCTGTCCGCGCTGTAACAAAATCCAAAGGTTTAGGTACACTAATTATCCCCATTCGTCCAAGTGAGAAAAGCAACTATCCGCTGATCAGCCTGGACGACTATACCACTTGGAAAACGGTGGAAGGATTTCCTTTTGACGCATGGCTGAGAGTCCATGTGCGCGCCGGAGCCAGGATCATCAAGGTTTGCCACGAGTCAAAGACCATTCGCGGGACGCGCGCCGAATGGGAGGAATGGACGGGTTTGAAATTTCCTCAAAGCGGACGGTACGTCATCGATGGCGCGCTCAACCCGATCGAGATGAACATTGAAATAAATGAAGGTATTTACATCGAGCCCAATGTTTGGATCGTGCATGAGACCGGGTAGCGTATAATTACTTTTATGAAATCTGCCCGTCTGCTGGCAGTTGCATTAATCTTCCTCGTTCCTGCTTGCCAGCCTACTACCCTTCCGCCCGCCACAATTATCGACAACGACCAAATCCTCACGCTGCAAACAAACGAGCGTATTCCTTCTGCATTGCTGGATCAGGCAGGGATTACACTCAACCCTGACGACCGCATCCTCCTCAACGGACTCCCCACCGCCATCGACCAACCAATTACCAATTATCCAATTACTTTACAAATCCGCCGTGCCATTCCCATAACGATCATTACCCCCGAAGGAGAAAAGCAGCTCCAATCGTCTGCTTTTACCATCAATGAAGCCCTACATGAAGCATCAGTGTGGCTACGCGCAGTGGATCACGTCGACCAACCTCTTAATTCTCCAGTCTCCCAATCTCCAGTTTCTATTCTCCCCGCTCACGATATCACCGTCACATCCAACGGAAAAACCACGCCAATCCTCTCCTCCGCCCAAACCGTCGGCGAGGCGCTGGCTGAGGCTGGGATTCCACTCACCGGGCTGGATTACAGCCTTCCGGCGGAGAACGAGCCGCTTCCCACTGATAGGCAGATCCGCGTGGTGCGCGTCACCGAGTCCATGCAGCTGGCGCAGAAGCCCATCCCCTTCGAGAGTGAGCTTCAGACATCGGCGGATGTCCCGCTCGATACAACGCAAATCCTACAGCCAGGCGAAACCGGACTCAACGTCCAGCGCATCCGCATCCGCTATGCTGATGGGCAGGAGATTTCACGTGTGACAGAAGATGAAACGCTGGTTCGTCCGCCAAAGATGCGCATCCTGGCGTATGGGACAAAGGTCGAGATCAAGAGTGCAGTTGTGGATGGGGTGAGCATCGAATACTGGCGCGCCGTGCAAATGTATGCCACCTCCTATTCGCCTTGTCGCTCGGGCACCGATCAATGTTACCCAGGCACATCCAGTGGAAAGAGCCTGCGAAAAGGCATGGTGGGACTCCGGTACAGCTGGTATCTGAGTATGCAGGGCCAACAGCTTTACATCCCCGGCTATGGGTTTGCCTCGGTGGAAGACGTCTGCGGTGGTTGCGTTGGAAGACCATGGATAGACCTGGGCTTTAGTGATAATAATTTTGAGCCCTGGCATTCATGGGTCACAGTCTACTTCCTGACGCCTGTTCCGGCAAATGTGATCCATGTTTTGGAATAACGCTCGCACTGAGCGGGGCTGGTCGCGTGGAGCGAGTGTTCTTCTCGTTCGTATCGAGACCCGGCAGAACCGAAGTGTGCTGAAAAATATATGACCCAAATCCAAAAAGCCATTCTCTCCCTTTTATCCATCCTTGCCTGTTTTACAGCGCTTCTTGCGATCTGGCTATGGCAGGGAAGTTGGCAGCAGCCGCTTGGACCCGCGTTACAAATCCCGACCGTGACGCCGTTCCAAATGCCCGCCACATGGACACCTGATCCTGACTCCATCGGAACGCTTCAGGCTGCGCCCACAGGTGCTCGTGTTTTACAAGCGCCTCCTTTGCCAACACTCACCCCGAACGTCGGCTTGTGCGGCGCACCGCCTGTGATGAACATCCTCGCGATCGGCGCAGATACGCGCGGCGACAACTACACCTATGGTCTTGCAGACGTGATCCGTCTGATACGTGTCGATTTTGTGAACCCGAAAGTCACCATCCTTGAGATTCCGCGCGACCTGTGGGTGGAGATCCCCGATATTGCAGACAACCTCAACGGGCAGGACCATGAAAAACTCAACCAAGCCTATCTCTACGGCAATCCTGGCTTCGGATACACTGACGACCCCGCACGAGGACCCGGTCTATTGGCGCGCACCCTGACGCTCAACTTTGGAACCCAGATCGATCACTACGCCGCGGTCAACATGCGCACCTTCGAAAAGATCGTCAACGCCGTGGGCGGCATTGACATTACCCTACCTGAAACGGTGGATGGTCGCACTGCCGAGGATACAAACAAGCGCCTGCTCTTTCCGGCAGGCACACTTCATCTAGATGGAACGCGGGCACTCACGCTGGCACGCGTCCGCATCGAAGGCGGCTTTGCGCGCGCAGAAAACCAGAATCGCGTGCTATGTGCCTTGCGCGATAAACTGACCAGCCCGGCGGTGATCCCGAAAATCCCGGATCTGATCCGGTCCTTTCAGGGCGCGATCCAAACCGACTTAAGCCCCGAACAACTTGGTCAACTCGCCTGCATCGGCACACAGCTCCCATCGGGAAATATCGTCTTTGCGAGCTTTCCCGCCGAGCATTTCAACCTGACACGCCAATACGATCCTGTTTTCAAGAATACTGTTTCGGTCTGGGATGTCGATTTCAAAATTCTCCGCAGCTACATCAGTCTGTTCCATAGCGGTGCGTGGCCGGACGAAGAGACAACACAGCCAGACAGCGCTGAAGAAGAAGGAGTCGTTTGTCCATGAATGAGATTCCGCCGCTGAATGCCGAGGCACTGCTCAAGCGTTATCATCTGCGTGCGCACAAAGGGCTGGGGCAAAACTTTCTGGAGGACCCGCTGGCACTGGAAAGAATCGTATCAGCAGCCGAGATCCAACAGACGGATACGGTGTTGGAGATCGGTCCCGGGCTTGGAAGTTTGACGCGTTATCTGGCGGTCTCCGCGAAAGAAGTAGTTGCGGTCGAACTGGACGAGAAGCTGCTCCCACCATTGAGAGCGGAACTTGCCCCTTATGGGAACGTCGATTTGATTCACGGTGATATCCTCAAGCTCTCCCCAACGGAATTGATCACTGAAAAAGACTATATTGTTGTTGCGAACATTCCTTATTACATCACATCGGCAGTCATCCGCCATTTGCTCGAAAGCAAAACAAAGCCGCGTCGAATTGTGCTCACGATTCAAAAAGAAGTGGCCCACCGGATTTGCGCGCAGGCAGGTGATCTGAGTTTATTGGCATTAAGTGTGCAGGTCTACGGCAAGCCGCGCATCGCGGCACATATTCCGGCAGACGCTTTCTTCCCGGCGCCGAAAGTCGATTCAGCAGTGTTGGTTGTGGATATTTATGCCTCCCCGCTGATCAAAGAAGAATTACTCGATACATTCTTTAAACTGGTCAAGGCCGGTTTTAGCCAAAAACGAAAGACCCTTCGTAATTCGCTTTCATCCGGTTTACATATCGCCCCTACTCAGGCAGCGGAACTTCTTACAAGTGCAAACATAGACCCACAGCGGCGCGCAGAAACCCTGAGTATCGAGGAGTGGGAGAGGTTGGGTAAGAATATAAGCAGATGAGTCACAAGACAAATCGGGCTGAGTAAAGCACTGATCGTGATGGAGGTTGCTTCCCGAAGGCTCGCAATGACGCGATGTTTATTCTTCCACCTTAATTTCATGTGAGCGAATTCTCTTACGCAAGTCGCGATAATGCCACCAGACGTCCCAGATCCGCACCGCTGCTTCAAGCTGAATCTTCAATGACATTTTTGACTTTCCCCAGCGACGATCCGCAAAGTGGATGGGAACCTCGATGATTTTGTATTTCAACAAATAAGCGATGTAGGCCATTTCAACCAGAAAAATGTAACCATTTGATCGGATGCGGTCCAATGGCATATTCTGCAAAACTTCACGGCGCCACATCCGATAACCGGTTGTTACATCACGCAAGGGAAAGCTTAAGATCCTGCGCGCATAAAAATTACCAAAGGCTGAAAGCCATTTGCGCCAGGCGGGCCAACGCTCATCGAGTGATCCACCTTGAACATAACGGGATCCGATCACCACGTCGCAGGCGGCGAGGCGGCGCGCCATCTCGGTTAAAACGGCTGGGTCATGAGAAAAATCCGCGTCCATCTGAACAATCGCATCCGCATCCATCTCAAATGCTTTTTTGAACCCATCGATGTACGCGGAACGTAAACCCTGCTTTCCCATACGATGCAGAACAAAGACTTTGTTGACATGTTGGTATGACAGTTCATCGGCAATTTTCCCAGTGCCATCAGGGCTGTGGTCGTCAACGACGAGAACAGAGAGTGAAAAAAGTGGAAGTGATAATAAAGCGGAGACCAGCTTTGGCAGGTTCTCCGCTTCGTTATAAGTTGGTAATATTATTGTAATACGCATCAATGCTTGTTCAAGAGGTTCTTCTTTAATTGATCAACGCTGGAAAAACGTCCGTAGACAGCAGGGACCTCAGAGATCTGGAT
>DATKED010000129.1:0-5231 GCA_035512375.1 Anaerolineales bacterium | reverse complement strand
CCCCCACCGTTGAATGCCTGAAGCACACGTTCGCGGACTTCCGGCAGGAGCGCTTCTGCTTCTTCCGGGGAGACAAATCCACGAGTGAGGATCTCGGGTTCGTGGAGCAATTTGCCGGAATCCTTGTCAACGCTTATATCGACCAAAAAGATACCGTTTCGCGCCAGTTGCCCGCGTTCCTTCATGATGTCGTGGTCAATATCGCCGATGGATTCGCCGTGGACGAAGACGTAGCCGCCGGGGATAAGTTCGCCAAGTTGGATCTTGTTGCCGATCAATTCCACAACCTGGCCATTCTCCACAACGACCGTATTCTGCTCTTCAATACCTACTTCCATCGCAAGTTGAGCGTGGCGCTTCAACATGCGTAGTTCGCCATGGATGGGCATAAAGTTTTTGGGGCGAACCAGGTTGATGAGCAATTTTTGCTCCTCCTGGGCAGCATGACCTGAAACGTGGACGGGGGCAACCTGATCATCGATCACAGTGGCGCCGCGGCGCAGGAGACGATTGATCGTCTTGCTGATGCTTTCTTCATTCCCTGGAATGGGGTGCGAGGATAGCACAACTGTGTCGCTTGGTTTGAGAGCAAATTGACGGTTCGTGCCTGCGGAAAGTCTGCCAACGATGGAGGACGGCTCACCTTGCGAGCCGGTGCACATGATCACTACTTTGTGGTCCTGCATGGTCAGGGCTTGCTCGATTGGCACGATCAGGTCATCTGGTATTTCCAGATATTTGAGTTTCCGTGCGACCTTTACATTATCCACCATGCTGAGGCCCGCAATTGCCATTTTCCGCCCATTGTTCTTAGCGGCATCGGCAACCTGTTGGATGCGCGAGATAAGTGACGCAAAGGTGGCTACGATGACTCGGCCTTTGGCTTCAGCAAACACCTTGTCGAACGCCGGACCGATGATCGACTCGGAGGGAGTCCAGCCCGGTCGTTCGGCGTTGGTTGAATCAGAGAGCAGCAAGTCCACACCGCGCGTGCAGAACTCTGCCAGCTTTGCAAAATCAGTTGGCCAGTTATCCACGGGGGTGTGGTCAAATTTGAAATCGCTCATGTGAACTACCAGACCCGCAGGGGTGGTAATGCCGAGCGACACGGCGTCGGGGATCGAATGGCTCACATGGAAATACTCCACTTTGAATGGCCCGATCTTGGAAGACTCGCCCGCCTGAATGGTTTTGAATTGCACCTTATGCCGGGATTTGTTCCTGAGGAGTTTGGCTTCGATCAACCCGCACGTCAGCGGGGTGGCATAGATGGGCACATTGATCTGCTCAATAAAATGCCGGATCGCGCCGATGTGGTCTTCATGCCCGTGGGTAATGATCAGGCCGCGTACTCGATCTGCTCTTTTGATTAGATACTCAAAATCCGGGATAATGTAATCCACCCCAAGCATATCGTTCTCCGGGAACATAATCCCCGCGTCTACCACGATGATTTCGCCTCCGAATTCGTAGGCCATCATGTTCTTTCCCACTTCGCCCAGGCCCCCGAGCGGGATAATTCTTAATTTGTTTTTCTTACTCATGTTTAACTGTTTTCCTTTTGTAGCTTACAAAATGTGATTTTCGTGATACTGTCGTAGCAGTAAACCGCCGATGGCGGGTAAGGTCGATTTAAATAAAACGACCTTCGCTGACTTGCTCGCGAGGGTCCAATGTACCTAGCACGATTACTTTTCAAAAAAGAACCGCCTGGAAGGCGGCAATGAATGTCAACTTAACTAGAGTACTTATAACAGGATACAGGCGATTTGTCAAATGATGATCTGTGGCACAAGATTTCTTCCCTTGTAGAGTTTTAAGAGAACGCATCGCAGAAAGCATTGGCGCGCCAGTAAATCAGGATACTTGCCCCACCTGATAAGCTGCCAGCGCAAAGGAGCAAGCCCAGGCAACCTGCGGCTCTACATTGAGCGTGGGGGTGTATTTGCAGCGAAGGTCCTCTTTGGCGCTGTAAAGAACGCGGCGAATTGGGGATAAGAATGCAGCGGTAAAGCGGTTGTAAGGTGTATTTCTCTTCCTGCTGAATCATAAACCCGCCTGATGGCGGGTTCCGGCTGTCTCCCAGCTAGTGCCATGGCGAGAATTGTTGAGCCTGTGTATGTGTAATTCTCTCAGTGTGCCAGTCCAATTATTCCACCCAATCCAGGATCTTGTGCCATGCCCCGGCGAATGGCAGGAACCAGGGGAAGCCGTTCGCTGTACCGCGCAGTCCTAAGGGGGCGGAGGGGAAGGGGAACAGGTTGAAGGGGTGTTCCTTGATGGTTCCCTGCAGTATGGCTTCGGCAACTGTCTTGCCCAGGTAGGTGGCCATTGCCACGCCATGACCGGCATAGCCAAGCGAGTAATGGATCCCGTCCATTTCGCCGACGTGCGTCATCATATCGAACGCGAAATCCAGCGTCCCGCCCCAGACGTAGTCGACCTTCACATCTTTCAACTGTGGATAGACCTGTACCATCTCCCGCCGCAGGATGTCCGCGCTGCGCTGGATCGTGCCGGATGTTTCCGGGAAGAACGCCGCCCGCCCGCCGAAGATCAGGCGGTGATCCCACAGGCGGAAATAGTTCAGGTAATGCTTGTAATCGAAGATCATGCGGTTATGGGGGATCAATCCGTTCACAAGATCATCCGGTAACTTTTCGGTTGCGATAATAAAGGACCCGATCGGGATGACCTTCTTCTGCAGCTTCTTCGTGACGTTTCCCGTATACCCGGACGTCCCCACGAGGACTGACTCTGCCTGGAGTGCGCCTCGTTCCGTTCCGATGAGGAAGCTGCCCGCTCCGCGTCTACGGTCGATCCGTGTCACCCGTGCTTGCGCGTGGAGAGATGCCCCGGCATTTTCCGCTGCACGTGCGAGCCCAGCCACATATTGCGCAGGGTTCAGTCCGCCGCTGCATTCATCCAGTAAGGCACCGTGGTAGATATCCGAGCCGATCTCGGAATGCTGCTGAGCGCGTGGAACGAGGCGAACCCTGTGATCGAATTCCCTCTCCATGAATTCAACTTCTTCTCTTAACGCATCATAATGTTTGGGTTTGTTCGCTGTGAGTAAGTGACCATGGCGCGCAAAGCCGCAGTCGATGTTTTCCTCTTTGATGATCCGTTCAACCGTATCGATCGAATCCAGCGAGCATTGGAATAATCTCTTTGCAATCTCCTGCCCATATTTCTTCATCACAGACTGCATGCCGAGTTTGAGTCCCGTCAGCACCATGCCGCCGTTGCGAGAACTTGCGCCCCAGCCGATCGTATTTGCTTCGAGCACGGCAACCCTGATGTTCTGTTTCGCGAGCGTGCGAGCGGCACTCAAGCCTGTGTAGCCCCCGCCGATGATCGCAACATCCACCTTCTCGGGAAGAGGGCTGAGGTTTGAATCCTCAGGCATTTGCACAGTGGTGTGCCAGTAGATGTGTTGTGTGGGCATGGCTGTCCTTTCCATATGCAATCCCCTGTTTAGCGGGATTCTCTCATCGGGAAGGCTTATCCGGTTAAGAGGAGATTGCTTCGTCGCTGCGCTCCTCCTTGCAATGACACGTTGGATGATCAATGAAGCGCCTGCTGATATGCGTTAATCCTTTTTTTGCATCTGCATCAGGATCACCTGGGTAAGGGCACCGAGGATGAATAACCCGGAGCCCACCAGGATTTCAGCAGTAGATGACAGCGTGAAGACCCTGGTCAGAAAGTACGCCCCGACCAGGCACGAGATGAGCATCAGTGCCCATTCGGTGAAGATGCCGAGGATGAGGGAGCCAATAACTCCGCCCACGAGAAATGGCAAAAGAGGCAGTGTGAGAACCCCGGGTTGGTAATACTCAACAAGGAAGGAACTGCCTACCAAAAAGCCTGAGAGGAAATAGCCCACGCGTTCATTGCGAATGGTGATCGCCGCAGCGAGCAGAGCAAGTCCGACTATGAATGCGTAATCACTCCACTCGGGCCATGGAAGTGGGAGAATCGGTGTGAGACGCAAAGCAATTAATGCAGCCATTGTCGCTGCGAAGAGAAAATTAAGTTCCCGCCCGAGGAACAGGAATATTCCTCCAATAACACCTCTAGCGACCAGCATCGCCGATTCCTTTCTGATGGTCGAAATATATAGAACTATGCGATTTTTTTCAACCCCTACCTGGTTTTCGTTTTTGTCTGGCGGAGCGTCTCACGCAGGCTTGCCTGAAGTGCCTGTGGTAACTCCGGTGACATACGCCGCAACGCGATCGAGGGCAGCGGACTCTTTGTCTCTTTCACGATCTGTTGAAGGAAGTACGTCGTTTCATCCGGGGAAGCTTCAAATAATACAATGATCAATTCCTGTAAATCGTATTGTAACGTTGCCGGAGATGATTTCAGGAGCGGTTCCACGATCTCGAAGATCGGAGGCAGGTTATCGAAATCCGGTGAGGAGATGAGTGGGACGAGTGCCTGTATGCCATTTGACCACATGCGTTGACGGGCGGGATGCAGCCACTCCCTGACCAGCACCAGGAACAGATCGGGCGTTTCCTTGCGCAGACGCGTCAGGCTTGTTGTCAGCAGGGCAGCGCGGACTTCCGGGTCACGCACGGCTTGAGTCCATGCGGTGAGGCGCGCCAGCAGCCGTTCTTCCTGAGGGGGGATGCGCCCGAGCAAAAAGGCGGCGAGCAGCCTGGTTTCAAGCCAGCCTTCATCCCAGAGCGCATCTGCCAACTCAAGCGCCTGGATGGGTTGTCTTTCTGCGACAGGACCAAGCTCCGTTTCGACCTGGCGAAGCACAACGACCGGCGTTCGATACGTTGGCAGGACTGAAGAGGGCGCCACGCTTGGGCTACGCAGGGTCCGGTTGATATAAAATTCCAACACCTCGCGCAGTTCCCGCAGAAATACTGCTGGCTGATCGAAAATATCAGACAGTTGCGCGGTTTGTTTTTTGAGTCGGGCGAGATCGATTGCGGGCATATTATTCGTGCGTGAGGGCAAGCAACGTTTCGATTTCTGCCAAAGGCGTCGCAGGAGTGAATCCGATGAACTCGGTTACTTGTAGAGTGAATTCCTGCATCCTGCCGTAAAGTTGCCGCAACGATTCTATTTGCTTTTCACCAGTCGGTTGGAACTGGCTGAGCGAACCGCGCCGATACGCCTGTGCGGGCGGGATTCTCTCAAGGCGTCTTTCCATTTCTCCAATGATCCCCTGCAGCTGTTCGAGCCAGTTTTGGACAAACACAAGATCA
>DATKED010000128.1:0-9035 GCA_035512375.1 Anaerolineales bacterium | reverse complement strand
GCAACGATCAAACGGGTCAAAGGCTCTGATCGCGAACTGCTTCGTTATCTTGATGGGCTGGGTCTCGTCCCGGGCGCGCAGATTGAAGTGAGAGACCATTCACCTTTTGACCACAACCTGACCATCAGGGTTGGGCGTAAGTCATTTGTGCTGGGATTAAATATTACAGGCAAGATATACGTTGAAGAAAGTTAGAAATCCATGGAAGCCGAACCTACTTTAGGATCATATTACATGCACTCATTATCGCTTTTGTCGCACATCGCGGCTATTACGTCCGCAGGCATGGCAGGGAACAGAATTCGCTGAAAAAGCGCGAAGGAGGATTAGCATCCAAGATTGCTGGCATTCTTGGCCTGGTGGGAGTCATCGCTGTCATTGCTTATATCATCGATCCGACATGGCTTTCTTGGGCATCATTGCAGCTTCCCATCTGGTCCCGCTGGATAGGTGCTGGCATTGCTCTGCTGAGCTTTACTCTGCTTCAGTGGGCGCAAAATACGCTTGGCAAAAACTGGAGCGATACACCTCGCCTGATCAAGGAACAATCACTGGTTACAAGCGGACCCTATCAAATCATCAGGCATCCGATTTATACGGCGTTCCTTCTCATTCCAGGCTCAACGTTTTTTATCTCAGCCAATTGGCTCGTCGGTTCCGCATGGATCGGGATGACCATCCTGGAAGCGGCATCACGCATCGACTTTGAAGAAAACATTATGCTTGAATACTTTGGTGATCAATACAGCGAATACATGAAAAGAACTGGAAGACTACTTCCGAAATTAGTTCGATAAAAAACATAGGTGGTTGCCTAGCCCCGTCTTTGTCTGGGCTGCTCAACCACCGCAACCTCATAGAAAGAATAAAGGTATACACACCATGAACGAAAACATCTTCCGCATTTTAGCTGCCACTATCCTTTTCACAGCGATGGGCATCTCATCCTACTACCGCCGCAAGGCAGATAGAGACAGTGGCGAAAAGATCTCCCGCAAAGTGGACGGCACACCTATGATGACAATCATCAAGCTTGGTGGGCTGGTCCTCTGGCTGAGCCCTCTTGTGTACCTGCTCAACCCAGCCTGGATGGCCTGGTCCAACATTGGGCTTCCCGAATGGGTGCGCTGGCTAGGCGCTGGCATTGGGGTGCTGTGTACGCTGGGGATCTACTGGCTGTTCAGCAGTATTGGGAGCGGCATCACCCCCACCAGTGCCACGCGTAAAGAGCATCAACTCGTTACGAGCGGACCATATCGCTGGGTGCGCCATCCTCTTTACACATTTGGCTCATCCATGTTCATCGCATTTGGGATGATGGCAGATAACTGGTTCATCGCTGCTCTGGGCGTGCTGGCATTCCTCGCCATGGCGATCCGTACACCGAAGGAAGAAGCCAATCTCATCGAAAAGTTCGGCGACGAATACCGTGAGTACATGAAACAGACCGGCCGCTACTTTCCAAAATTTTCATAATAAGGACTCTGACATGAAACACATTCTTAAATTATTGTTACTCGTTTCTTTTCTCCTTTCTGCCTGCTTCCCCTCTGCAGGCGAATCCCAGCTTCCGATCGCTGAACGCACGATTAATGTAGTAACGACAACGGGCATGATCGCAGACATCGCTAAAAACATTGGCGGCGACCGCGTGCAAGTCACTGCCCTGATGGGTCCTGGCGTGGACCCGCACCTGTATAAAGCCAGCGAGGGCAATGTGCAGTTAATTCAGGAAGCAGATATTGTTTTCTACAACGGATTGCATCTCGAAGCACAGATGGGCGAAGTGCTTGAGAGGATGAATGACTTTGGAGTCAAGACCGTGGCGGTCACCGATATGATCGACCGGTCCATCCTGCAATCCCCGCCTGAGTTTGCAGGAAACTATGACCCGCATGTCTGGTTTGATGTGACCCTGTGGATGATGGCGGTTGAACAGGTAAAAGAAACGCTCGTCGAATTGGATCCAGCCAGCGGGTCCGAGTATGATGCGAACGCGCAAGCGTATCTTTTGGAATTGGAGGATTTGCATCAGTATGTTCTGGATCGAGCCAGTACCATTCCAGCCGAGCAACGCATACTCATCACTGCACACGACGCGTTCAATTATTTTGGCCGCGCGTATGGCTTTGAAGTGCGCGGTTTGCAGGGCATCAGCACCGAGGCGCAGGCAGGCACAGCTGATGTGCAGGAGCTGGCAAGCTTTATTGTTGAAAAACAAATCCCTGCAATCTTTGTAGAGTCGTCTGTGCCACAGAGAAATGTGGAGGCGGTTCAAGCCGCTGTCCAGGCACAAGGCTTTGATGTGAAGATCGGCGGCTCGCTGTTCTCGGACGCGATGGGAACAGAAGGCACGCCAGAAGGAACGTACATCGGTATGGTAAGACATAACATCGATACCATTATCACCGCTCTGGCAGGAGAATGACATGAATGAAAAGGCAATTGAAGTGACCGATCTGACAATTGCATACAAGGATAAACCGGTGCTGTGGGACGTGGACATGGAGGTGCCTTCGGGCATCCTCATGGCCATTATTGGACCCAACGGCGCAGGCAAGACTACGATGATCAAATCCATACTGGGGCTGGTTAAACCGGCAGCCGGACAAGTGCTTGTGTATGGCAAGTCTTTCGCAGATCAACGGCACCTGGTGGGGTATGTACCCCAACGCGGCAGCGTGGATTGGGATTTCCCGACCAGCGTTCTGGATGTGGTCATGATGGGCCGCTACGGCGCGCTTGGCTGGCTCAAACGACCAGGCGGCTCGGAGCGCGCCGCCGCTTTGGATGCGCTCGATAAAGTTGGCATAAAGCCGCTGGCTGAAAGGCAGATCAGCCAGCTCTCTGGCGGACAGCAGCAACGCGTTTTTTTGGCGCGTGCTCTGGTTCAAGACGCGCAACTTTATTTCATGGATGAACCATTCCAGGGCGTGGACGCGACGACGGAACGTGCCATCGTAACACTACTGCAGGAACTGCGCTCGGCCGGAAAGACGGTTGTAGTCGTACACCATGACCTGCAAACAGTTCCTGAATATTTTGACTGGGTTACCATGCTCAACGTCCGCCGCATCGCTTCTGGACCTGTGAACGAAGTGTTCACAGAAGAAAATCTCCGTCACACTTATGGCGGTAAGGTTGCGTTCCTCAGTGCCGCAGGAAACGGAAAAAATGGGAAGCAGTAACACCGCGGTGGTTGAGTAGTCGGTCTGCGAAGCGGTACGCCATATCCAAACCAACGCTTGGGAGTAAACGTAAAAAAAGGCAAACTTGAACTGGATGGTTTCAAAGGACCGTCTCAACCACCAAGTGACTGTAAATATTATGGACATTTCTCAACTATTGTACGATCTCTTCTTCGATTACACCCTGCGCACTGTGGCGCTTGGGGCGGCGATCATCGGAATCGTCAGCGGCATGCTCGGCTCCTTCGCCGTATTGCGTAAACAGAGCCTGCTTGGCGACGCGATCTCTCACGCCGCACTGCCAGGGATTGTGCTTGCTTTTCTGATCACACGGGAGCGTGAGCCGGTGATGCTCATGCTCGGCGCGTTGATCGCGGGCTGGCTCGCCACACTCTTCATGCTCAACATCACCCACACCACACGAATTAAGACTGACACCGCGCTTGGACTGGTACTTTCTGTATTCTTCGGCCTGGGCTTGATGTTGCTCACTTTCACACAAAGACTTCCAGATGCCACTCAGGCTGGCCTAGACAAATTCCTCTTTGGGCAAGCCGCAACGCTCCTGCAAAGCGACGTGATCACAATGGGGATCATCGGTGTGATCGCGCTGGGATTGCTGGCCATCTTTTGGAAGGAATTCAAACTCATTACCTTCGATCCCGAATATGCGGCGAGCCTTGGCTTTCCGGTCCGTGTGCTGGATGTTCTGCTCACCACACTGCTCGTCATCGCAATCGTCATTGGGTTGCAAACAGTAGGCGTGGTCTTGATGTCCGCCATGATCGTTGCGCCTGCCGCGGCGGCACGTCAATGGACAGACAGACTCAATCTCATGGTCATTCTTGGCGGGTTGTTCGGCGCACTGGCAGGAGTGGGCGGCACGTTGATCAGTGGTTCGGCGGAAAGACTGCCTACAGGTCCCGTGATCGTGCTGTGCATAAGTGTCATTGTTCTGTTCTCGATGTTATTCGCCACCAATCGTGGTCTGATCTGGAATTGGATACGTTCACAACAGAACCGGCACAAATTACGCGCGCGCGCTGTGCTGGCAGACTTGAACACTCTCGCCATGCAGCACCTGGATGAGGAGCACGGACATTCCATTGCAGTCCTGCGCGCCATGAGTCCGAATCCGGATGGGGTATCGCATGCACTGAGTCAACTAATGGAACGCGGGCATGCCCGCGAAGTTTCTCGTGATGTCTGGGCATTGACGGATGAGGGTTTGGTGGAAGCGAGCCAAAATCTGGAGAACGAAACGGAGTAGATATGTCACAGGCACAATTCGAAATCCAATTAATCGCATCCATCGTGGCCGTCGCCTGCGCATTGCCCGGAGTCTTTCTGGTCCTGCGGCGCATGGCGATGATGAGCGACGCGATCAGCCATACGGTATTGCTTGGGATCGTGATCGCATTCTTCATCACAAAAAGCATCAATTCTCCACTATTATTTATCGGCGCGGCGCTGATGGGCGTTATCACAGTCAGCCTTGTGGAATTGCTCCACCGCACACAACTGGTACGCGAAGATGCGGCAATCGGTTTGGTCTTTCCCGCCATTTTCAGTATTGCAGTGATACTGATCTCGCGGTTTGCGGGTGACGTGCATCTCGATACGGACGCAGTTTTGCTCGGTGAACTTGCCTTCGCGCCGTTCAATCGCCTCCGGCTCCTTGGCATGGATTTTGGTCCTGAGGGGCTCTACACAACAGGTAGTGTGCTTCTTCTCAACATCATCTTTATCATTCTTCTTTATAAGGAATTGAAGCTGGCCACCTTCGACCCCGCCCTCGCGGCTGCGCTTGGTTTTGCCCCGGCCGTCATCCATTACGCATTGATGGCCCTGGTCTCACTTACGGCAGTTGGCGCTTTCGATGCGGTAGGGTCTGTACTTGTCGTCGCCTTCATGATCGCTCCACCCGCCGCCGCATATTTGCTCACAAATCGCCTCTCGCGCATGTTGATCTATTCCGCTCTGATTGGGATCGTTTCCGCGATCAGCGGATACTGGCTCGCGCATTTGCTGGATGCTTCCATCGCCGGATCCATGGCGACGATGACAGGCGTCTCTTTCCTCACCACATACCTGCTCGCTCCGGAACGCGGACTCATCGCTCAAGCCCGCCGTCGCCGGGGACAACGCATCGAGTTCGCCCTGACCATGCTCACCATGCACATCGCCCACCACACAGCCACGCAAGAGGCTGAACAGGAGAACCAGGTAGTACGCTTGAACGAACACCTCAAATGGTCGCCACAGTTCGCGATGGAAATTGTCGGCGTCGCCGAACGCACTGGACTGGTCCAGCAAAAGGAGGGTTTGCTCATGCTCACGGAGAGCGGGTTGAAAAGATCACAACAGGAATTCACCATGTAACAGACCGGTAACCCAGTAATATGAATCCAACGCTTTTGATCATCATTATTGTCATTCTGGTCCTGGCAATCTTTGTGCTGTGGCGTGCGATGCAAACCGCCGCCCCGGCGGGCGCGATCGCAGACTGTTTGAATTTCTTCGGTTTGTTGCTTGGGCTTGATGGTGTAATCCTCCTGGCTTAAATGGTCCAGTGTGAGTGGGATGATCACTTTGGGTCTGGCATTCCTTGTGACATTCCTGACCGCCAGCTTCGCACTATTAATGGGGTTAGGGCAATCGCATCATAATTGGCAGGGCGAGGACTTTGAGGCGATAATCTTCCCTCCAACCAGCTTGCAATTGTTTGGCATGGATGCCGCCTTTGGCGGTTTGCTGCTGCTGGAGCAGGTTGAGAGCAATGTGGCGCATTTCAGTGCCTTTTTAGAGGCGCTTGCCCTAGGCTTGCAGGTATAATCCCTTCATCTCATTACAGGAAAACAAATGCGACATTATTTACTTTTCACAGTCTTTATTTCCGGCATGACTACCCTGGCTGCGGAGCTTGCCGCAGGTCGCCTTCTTGGCAACGTGTTCGGCACAAGCAACATCGTCTGGACAAGCATTATCGGGCTGATCCTCATCTATCTCACCTTCGGATATTTCCTCGGCGGCAAGTGGGCGGATGCCAATCCCACCCCTGCCGCCCTGTACCGTGTCCTGGCGTGGGGCGCGTTCACGCTTGGGCTTATCCCTTATCTCGCCGGACCCGTCCTCAGGTCCGCGGCGAGCGCATTCGAGTTTCTGCAGGTCGGACTCCTGGGCGCATCGTTCCTCGCCGTGCTGATCCTCTTCATTGTTCCCATCACATTATTGGGAACGGTCTCTCCGTTTGCGATCCGCCTGAGCGTTGACGATACAGCCCACGCAGGTCAAATCTCAGGGCGAATTTATGCCATCTCAACGCTGGGATCTTTCATCGGGACATTCCTGCCAACACTTGTGACCATCCCGGCAATCGGAACAAAAAATACATTTCTCGTTTTCAGCCTTCTCCTGCTGTTTGTCGCGCTTGCCGGGTTGGGAAGATTCGCCAGCCAGCGCGATATGCTCAGGCACCTGTGGATGCCAGCCGTGCTCGCAATTGTGGCTGTACTTTCCAGCGGCCAGGCGCTCAAGAGCAGCACGGGGCAGGTCTATGAGACTGAGTCGGCATACAATTACATCCAGGTGGCGGAGCAGAACGGCTTTATGATATTGAGATTGAATGAAGGCCAGGGCGTTCACTCCATCTATCATCCCCAAATTTTGCAGCATAACGGACCGTGGGACCAGTTCCTTGTCAGCCCGTATTTTTATGCAGGGCGGAAACCCGCGGATGTAACGCGCGTCGCGATCATTGGGCTTGCTGCAGGTACCACCGCGCGCCAGATGACCGCGGTCTACGGCGATATCCCTATTGACGGCTTCGAGATCGACCCGGAGATTGTGGAGGTGGGACAGAAATATTTCGGGATGACGATGCCGAACCTCAACGTTGAAATTGGCGACGGCCGGTTGAACCTCGAACAAAGCCCACATAAATATGACATCATCGCCGTGGACGCCTATCGCCCGCCGTACATCCCTCCACACATGACGACCCAGGAATTCTTTCAGATCGCAGCCTCCCACCTGACCGACGATGGAGTCCTGACCCTCAACAGCGCCAGCGTCCCTGGCGACCGGCGGCTGATCAATGGGCTGGCAACCACAATGGGGACCATCTTCCCGTCCATTTACACGGTTGATATTCCCGGCTCGCTCAACACGATGATCTTTGCTACCAAACAAAAGACGACCGCGGAAAACTTCGCGACCAATCTCGTGGCACTTTCTCAAGATCCTACTGTGCATCCTTTGCTGATCAACACCATGCAAACGACATTTGCGAATCTAAGAACCGGCTACGAAACGACGACCGTCTTCACCGACGACCACGCACCAATTGAATGGATTGTGAATGATATGGTGATACGGTTTATTCTGGGTGGAGGAACGGAATATTTGCAGTAAGAAGTATTAAGGCCTGGTAATCTCACCCGTGTTTACGTCCAAATGCCATATAGAATTTTCTTCACCATCTGTGATGACAATTTTATTCAGTTCATTCCATTCCACAGTAATGAACAGGCGTGCATCCTCTTCGATCAAAATCTTTTGCTGAAGGGTCTCTGCATCTACCCAAAGAATTGTTGTGGACTCAGACCAAACTGTTTCGGAAACACCATAACCACCACCAGTACATGGATTGATTGCCAATGTGAGCGCAAGTGATCTTCCATCCGGCGACCACACGATGTTTCCGGCATTGAAATCCTTGCCGGGGTCTATTCTTGTTTCTCGTTCGTCTGCCGTCATGAAATCCTTATGAACCAATCCCCTGTTGCCATAGCCTACATACGCCACTTTCGATTCATCGGGAGCCAGGGCCAGTGATACGGCCGCATGGGGGATCAACTCTTCGACAGTGCCGTCTTCCAAGTCGGCTCGCTGTAAATTGGTTAGAAAAGCGAAGGCACTGCACCCGTCGGGGCTGACGCGATGGGTGAAGTAAAAATGTCTACCATCCTGACACCATTTCAGAGGCGCAGGAAACGGGAATCCCAGGCCGATTTCCTTCCACTCGTCGAAGATCGTCCAGTGAGTTTTCCCATCGGCGCTGAAAATCATCAGGGCTGTTTTTTCCTGCCGTTTTGATAACATTCGAAAACAGCCCTCCTTACGCAGGGCAGTCCTGCAAGGGCCCGAGATACGATAGACCCCACTCCAAATCGAATGGCGTTATATAGATCAACCGCCAGCCTTCAGGCATTTTGAAAAGCTGCAATGCGATTGCGTGGTCAGGACCGTTGTCACTAAAACCAAACCGGCTCCAGTCTATCTTCAATCCTCGATAGACCAGGATAGCCTTGTCTGGTAAAGTGCCGGCATTGGGAAGAAAACCTTCGCAGAGCGGCGTCGATCGGTCGAGGGCATCGTCGAATGCCGCCACGATCTCATCGGCGTTGTCGTATCCTTGGAGATCCACGCCCTGGGCGAATCCGCCCGGCGCTACGCCCTCGTCGCCGATGAGCGCATGGAGCATCTGCGGCTGGTTAGTCTTGATCGCTGTGGTGATGATCCGTGCTGCCGCAAGCAGATCCGCAGATGCCGTTGCCGTGGGCAGGGCAAACGGAGTTGGCATCTGGGAAGTAGGTGGGAGGATCGTCGGGTTAACTGGCAATGCAGTTGTTGGAGGGATTTCCCCACAGCCCTGGCTCAGAAAGAATCCCAATAAGAGAACGACGAGCGGCGCTCTAAATTCATGTCTCGAGAACATTAGGCCTTGCTGACTTTCAACCTCATGATTGCTCTCGCATAACTCGTTATATCACTTTCAAATTGGATGATCATGAGAAAATCTCGCTTACAATAAACCATATGAAATATTACACGATCCTGTCCTGG
>DATKED010000127.1:0-10128 GCA_035512375.1 Anaerolineales bacterium | reverse complement strand
ATCAATAATTCCACCATCAGCAACAATGAGGGAGGCGGGCTTTTCAATAACGGTGCCTTTATTCTAAAGAATACAATCGTGGCGGGCAACACGATCGAGGACTGTAACGGCTCTCCCTATACATCAGAGGGATACAATATCATCCGCGATATTACAGCATGCACGATCATAGCCACGGATGGCGACCAGTTCGGTGTCGATCCACTTCTCGGAAGCTTCCTCTCCGATTTGGGATTTTCTCCACCTCTGCTCAACAGCCCGGCAATCGATGCAGGGAACGACTCCACCTGCCTAAATGTGGATCAACGAGGTGTGCCTCGGCCACAGGGCGCCGCATGTGATATCGGCGCGTACGAACGCTCGGACTCCGGCCCGGCAGTCTCTATTTCACTTGCCAGCGGTAGTAACCAGCGCACGCCTGTGCTAACAGCTTTTCCTGTTCCATTACAGGTCGCAGCTCTGGACGCACAGGGCAGCCTGGTAAGCAATGTGAGCATTGACTTTGCTGCTCCCGCCAGCGGACCCAGCGGCACCTTTGCCAGCACAGGCACAAACACCACCTCGATTAACACAGACGGCGATGGATACGCAACCACATCCAACTTCACAGCCAACGATCTGGAAGGCAGCTATACGGTATTGGCGGAGGCTCCCGGGCTTGGAACTGTATTATTCAACCTGGAGCAGTTCCTTGCACCAGCCAATGACAACTTTGCCGATGCAGAAGCGATCAACTTGCTGCCCTTCAGCGCCACAGTGGATAACACAGAGGCAAGCACTGAACCGGGTGAGCCTCTGAACTGTGGTTCGCGGTTCCGGAGCGTCTGGTACTCCTTCACGCCAACGGAAGACATTGCGATCCGTATATCTCTGGACAGCCCGATAGGAGGCTCCGCGGAGCTTTACCTTGCCTCGGGACCCGAAATCTCTGATCTGGCATTCGTGGGGTGCGCGTTCAGTGGTTTTCCCACCAATTTCCAGGTTCAGGCCGGACAGACCTACTACCTGCAGGTTGATACATTTGGACAGGCAGGCATCCTACAATTGAACGCGGAGCAGATAACGCCTCCGGCCAATGACAACTTTGCCGATGCAGAAGCGATCAACTCGCTGCCCTTCAGTGCCACAGTGGATAACACCGATGCAACGGTCGAACCGGGTGAGCCTCTGAACTGTGGTTCGCGGTTCCGGAGCGTCTGGTATTCGTTCACGCCGACGGAAGACATTGCGATCCGTATATCTCTGGACAGCCCGATAGGAGGCTCCGGCTCCGCGGAGCTTTACCTTGCCTCGGGACCCGAAATCTCTGATCTGGCATTCGTGGGGTGCGCGCACAGTGGTTTTCCCACCAATCTCCAGGTTCAAGCCGGACAGACCTACTACCTGCGGGTTGATACATTTGGACAGGCAGGCATCCTACAATTGAACGCGGAGCAGATAACGCCTCCAGCCAATGATAATTTTGTCAGCGCGGAAACGATCAACTCTCTGCCCTTTAATCTCACCGTGGATAACACCGATGCAACGGTCGAACCGGGCGAGTCCCCGGATTGCATGTCGCGATTCAGGAGTGTCTGGTACTCCTTCAGCCCGACCGAAAATATGCAGGTCCGGCTGAATACATTCGGGAGTATTGCCCCGGGTAATGTGAGTATCTACCTCGCCTCAGGCTCCTCCATTTCTGAACTGACCTTCCTGACGTGCGCCACTGGTGGCACTTCGGCGCTGGTTCAGTTGGAAGCCGGGCAGACTTACTACCTGCGGGTAGATTCGTACGGACAGGCGGGAGCTATCCAGGTCAACATGGTGGAGGCAGTTCCGCCAACCAATGACGATTTTGCCGATGCAGAGACTGTCACTGAACTGCCTTTCCGCACAACACTGGAAATCACGGACGCCACAACCGAGACAGGCGAGCCCCAGAATTGCCATTTCATGAATGGGACAGCCTGGTACTCCTTCAGTCCGTCGGAGACCATGCTTCTGCGGGCGAACACGCTGGGCGGTTCCATTAATGGCAATGTGAATATCTATCAGTCCTCCGGATCCACATTCGCCGATCTGCAATTCCTGAATTGTTCTGGTCCAGGCAATTCTCCAACTTTCCTGGCTGAAGCCGGGCAAGTCTACTACTTCCAGGTAGGTCCGGCATTTGGGGAAAGTGGGACGGTCACACTGAACCTGCAGCAGGCAATCCCCCCGACAAATGACAACTTCGCCAATGCCGAGGAGATTGAATCGCTGCGCTTCTCTGCAACAGTGGATATCAGCGACGCGACAACAGAGCCTGGTGAGTCTCAGGTCTGCACTTCCATGGATCGGACCGTCTGGTATGCTTTCACACCTGCCTCAACGATAACCCTCCGTGCCGATACACTGGGCGGCATCAGTGCGGGCGTAAACATCTATCGTGCTGGCGGACCCGGCATTACAGACCTGTTGTTCGAGCAATGTGCAGGACCGGGCGGAGCGATTACCTTACTTGCTGAAGCCGGGCAAGTCTACTACTTCCAGGTCGGTTCCGCATTTGGTGAAACCGGCACACTCCAATTCAACCTGAACGAAGTGACTGCCATGTCGGGCCGTGTCACGGATGCAGTCACAGGTGCGCCACTGCCCGGCGACGCGTTCCCCTTTGCCAATGTGACCCTGCTGAGAGTCTGTGGCGATGGCTGCCTAGAGTCAGTCAGCTCGCAGAACGCGGACGGCGAAGGCCACTTTCTATTCGATAACTACTTTGGCGGTCAACTGCCTGTGGGAGCCTACCAAATCGAGGTATCTGCGAACCTGTACCAGACGGAGCGATTTGGACCGTTTGAATTTAGCGGGACCAATCTGGATGTGGGCGATCTGCCGATCGATCCGCTCGCGGCCATCGGTTCCATCCGGGGGCGGCTCCTGGATGCCGCGACGGGCAGCCCGGTCTCGGGGACCTTCACTCCATCGGTACAACTCTACCGCTGTACGGATGGAAACTGTTTCGAATTCGTCAATTCGCAGACTCCCGACAGCCAGGGAGGATTCCGGTTCGAGACAGATTTCTCCGGAAATCCGCTGACCGTTGGAACCTATCGGGTGGTTGCTTCCGCCGACCAATATCACGAAGCACTGACGGAACCATTCGAGGCTGGCGAAGGGATGCATCACACCCTGGGCAATCTCCGCATCACGTCCTTCCCAGTCCGTTTCTCGGACGTCCAGCCGTGCACAGATCTACCGGCCTCCGGGGGCCAGTGTGCGTTCAGCGTCAGGATCTGGAACGGTCTCGCCGCGAAGCTCAGGGGCAATGCCTGGAGTCTCATCAATGCCAATCTGCCCGACTCCTTCGCCGGGATCACTGACTTCCAGGCCAACCAGTCACACAGCCTGGATCTGGACAAAGGCAGGAGCAGAATCCTGCGTTTCCGCATCAGTGTCCCGGCCGCCAGAGGCCCGTCGGGAGCATTTATCTGCACGCGGGTATTCGCAGCGCAGGGAAATTCCCTCTTCAATACCATTGGTTTCCGTGATTTGTTCTGTTTCTTCCAGAGCGCGCAGGGGTTGACCCTTGTATCCCCGCAGGAAGCACAGGCGCTTGCCCAGGCGGATGTGATCCCGGCCTCGACCGGCACGGAAATCGAGCCCAACAACTCGTGTCAGACTGCCCAGGAAGTCGGCGCGGTCCCGCTTCCATTTGTGCTGGATGGAAACCTGGACTCGTCTCAATCACCCGACGTGGACTTCTTCCGGTTCAGCGGGACGCCGGGTACAGCCATCTCGGTCGACCTCGCAGGGGCCAGTACAAATCAGGGGACGCTGGGCGATCCCTTCCTTGGGTTCTTCAACTCGAACTGTGATCTGGTTGGGCTGAATGACGATTTCCAATCCCTTAATTCCCACCTGGATATCACTATCCCCGCCGATGGAGTCTTCATACTGGCCGCAACGCTTTGCTGTGATAGTGGTTTCATGGGCGGCGGCAATGGCTCCTACCAGCTGACGATCGCTTCCATTCAGGTGATCAGTTCGATCAGCGGGCGCATCACAGATGAGATTTCTGGCGCTCCGCTGCGCGGCGATGTGGAACCTTTTGCTTTCGTCCGCCTGCTGCACTGTGGAGATTTCGGCTGCTTTGATATAAATTCCCAGCCGGCAGATAGCCAGGGTCGCTTCCACTTCGCGACCGACTTCAATGGGTCACCTCTGCGTGCCGGCAGCTACCAGATCGTCGCTTCGGCCAATCAGTACATGGAACGTCAGACGGAGCCCTTTTTCGTTGGCGAGGCCGAAGAGTACAGTGCCGGCGATGTTGCCCTTCAACCGTTCCCGGTCAGATTCAGCGATGCCCAATCCTGCTCCCTCCCGGCGCAAGGCGGCACTTGCGAGTTCAGCGTCAGGATCACGAACGGGCTTTCGACGCGGCTGAACGGTAAGGCGTGGGCGATGGTCAGCGGTTCCGGGACAGGATCCTTCACAGGCTTTACTGCCTTCCAAACAGACACTCCCCGTGATGTGAAACTGGACCCTGGCAGTAGCACCACCCTGCGCTTCCGTTTCCGTCTGCCAGGTTCGGTGGCTGATGGAGCAAATATTTGCTCATTGGTCTATGTAGGCCAGAATCCCAATGCCTTCTTCAAACCCGTGGGACTCAACGTTGTCTTCTGCCTAGTCAAAGGAGAAGGCGGCTTTACGTTGATGTCTGTGCAGAATGCACAGGCGGCATCCCAGCAATTGCAGACGCAGATGCGGGAGATTGCCCTGCCCGATCCGATTACGATCAAGAAATAGCTCCAGCATCTGATCTCCCAAAGGAGCCGGTCGTCAATTCATGACGACCGGCTTTCGTTTGTCTCTTTTCAAATTTGTTGGTTTCCAGTTCTATTATGCTTATCTGAACAGGCTTTGGCTATAACTTTTGTATGGCTCTTGAGATCCTAAGGCTTGTTTATCAAAAGATAAAGGTTTCATTTTCAATTACAGGGGTTACTTTTTGAAAAGCAAAGCTTACTTTTTTTGTAACTACTCAGTGAGCGATGTGACGAAACTTGGCAGAAACGGAGTGCCAACCAAAGCAAGCCTCAAAGCGGCAAGAGCCTTGACACCATTTTTGCGAGCCGTGGAAAGGTAACCCCGAATGTTGCAGAAATTTTGTGCACCCGCAAGAGAGCGAAAACCGCCCGAGACCTTCTGCTTGACCTTCATCATGCGTAAATCACGCTCGGCCTGATTGTTATCGAATGGCACCTTAAAATCGTAACTACTCAGGCAAACTAGTATGGCTGTAGCAAAGTCGCTTGACAAAGGGGAAAAAATAGATCCTTCTCGGTACAATTGCAAGTGATGAAACAAGCAATAATCGAGGAGGATCTAAAATGGAGTATAGCACGTATAGCCAGGGGCAGGAAATTAGCGCAGAAGGGGTGGTGTATGATAAGGGGAGTGTATATGGGCGATTGCAGACGCTAACCGATATGCGGAAAGCGAGAGGAAAAAGGTATAGCCTGACAACCTTGTTGATGATTGTGTTGTTGGCAAAGTTGAGCGGGGCAGATTCGCCGACCGCGATTGCTGAGTGGGGCAATCATCATCAGGGCGAACTAGTGACAGTCTTGAGGATCAAACCCAAACGCATGCCAGAACGAAGCACCTACCGGCGGATCCTGGCATACAAGGTTTATGAAACGGAAATCGAACGAATGGTGGGAGAATACAATCAAAGCGGCGAGTGCGGCGACATCTGCGCCTTGGACGGCAAAGCCTTGTTGGGCATGTTGAAGCGCGAAGATGGCACATCGGAATACGTCCTGAGTGTGTACGATGTGCTGGTCGGGAAAACCCTATCACAAGTGGAAGTGGGGAGTAAAGAAAATGAGATTAGCAAGGCACCAGAAGCCATAAAATTAGCGAAAATTGCTGGAAAAGTGGTGACGGGGGACGCTTTGCATACTCAAAAACGCCTTGCGCAAACCATTCTGGATGAACAAGGGGATTATGTTCTGCCCGTGAAAGAAAACCAACTCAATCTATACAAAAATCTCCAATCCCTTTTTGCACCTGACTATCCCAAGCCAGGGTTTGGAAAAATTCAAACGGATTTCCTTCAAGCCCAAAAAGTAAATAAGGGACACGGACGGATCGAGAAACGAACAATAACGACCAGCGAAATGCTCAATGCTTATGCTGCCTGGCCGGGTTTGGCACAAGTCTATCGTCTGGAACGTGAATTCCAGTGGTGGCGCAAAGGCGTTTGTTACAAAACTTCTTGTGAAGTTGAATTTGGAATTACCAGTTTGTCACGCAAAAAAGTTACACCCATGAAGCTCCTGGAAATTCGCCGTGCTCATTGGGGAATTGAGACAGGTTCTCATTACCGGCGAGATGTTACACTCCGTGAAGACGCCACTCGCTTTACCATTGGCTATGGGGCAAGGGTACTGGCGAACCTTAACAATCTTATCCTTGCTTTGATCCGTCAGGCTGGCTTTACGAATGCTGCACAAGCCAGACGCTTTTTCTCCGCTCATCTTTCCGCTGCTTTTTCCATCCTCGTTACCCCCTTTTCCTGACTTTGCTACAGCCATGGGCAAACTAGAGTAGCGGGTTGCCAAAAACATAAAGGTCGGTGAAAATACAATTGTGAGTGCATTCCAGCCGCCAAGTCAAGAAGAAATAAATGCCGCATATGATGAGGGACGAGAAGCGGTGCTTTTGTTATTCCAAACCACCATGTTGGCGTTGGCAGAACGCATTCAAAAATTGGAAGACCAACTCGCCAGGAACAGCCGCAACAGCGGTAAGCCGCCGTCCAGTGACGGATATGATCAACCTGTACCCCACCCGAAGAGTTTGCGAAAACGATCCAGGCGAAAAAGCGGAGGTCAGCCTGGGCATCCGGGCGAGACGTTGAAAGCCGTCGAAAAGCCCGACTTTCACAAAGTACATCGCGTGCACGAATGTCAGCATTGTGGTCAATCGGTAGAGCGGCGAAAAGCGATCGGGCATGAGAAACGGCAGGTGTTCGATTTGCCGAAAGTACAGATCCAAGTCACGGAACATCGCGCCGAAATCAAGACCTGTTCTCGTTGGGGAAAAGAGACCTGTGCAGCATTTCCTCAAGAAGTCAGCAAAGCCGTGCAATATGGCACAGAAATCAAGGCCCAGATGGTCTATCTGAATACCGAACAGCATCTACCCCTGGAAAGAACCTGTGACCTGTTGGAGGAGTTCTACCATCATCGTCTCTCAGAAGGAACGATTGTGACTGCTTGTACCGAAGCCGCCCAAAAGGTGGAGAAGTCAAACGAAGCTGTCAAAGAGCATTTGGTCGCGTATGAGGCGGTGGGACATTTTGACGAGACGGGCATGATGGTCAATGGCGTTTTACATTGGCTGCATACCGCCAGCACATCGTTCTTGACCTATTACGCCATGCACCCAAGCGAGGCCGTGCGGCAATCAACGAAATCAATATCTTGCCTCGCTTCAAAGGAACCGCGATTCATGATGACCTGGGTTCATGGAAGTTGACCTGGTTGCACACTGTGGGAACACCACAGAAGGGCAGTTCCTGAATACTTTGACCTGTACTGACGTGTGTACGGGCTGGACCGATGTCACCGCCTTGCTGGACCGCTCGCAACAGGCAGTTTCTGAAGCCATCCATCTCATGCGCCAAAGGCTGCCTTTTCCTTTGCTTGGCATCGATTCGGATAATGGCAGTGAGTTCCTCAACGATTTGTTATACCGCTACTGTTTGGATGAGAAGATCACTTTTACCCGTTCTCGCCCGTACCAGAAAAACGATCAGGCGCATGTCGAACAGAAGAATTGGTCCGTTGTGCGACACACGGTTGGCTATGACCGCTGGGAAACCGCGCCGGAACTGGCTCTCCTGGAAAGTATTTATGACGATTTGCGGCTCTACATCAACTTCTTTCAGCCATCTTTCAAACTGATTGCCAAGGAACGCATTGGCAATCAGACGATCAAACGGTATGATACGGCCAAGACACCTTACCAGCGTGTCCTCGAACGCAAAGACATTTCTTTAGAAGCCAAAGTGCGGCTCATGAACCGGTATGTCCAACTCAATCCTGCTGAACTTCGGCGTCAGATTGACCAAAAAACTGCCAAACTATGGAAGATTTCTCGGTAACATTTCCTCTTGATGCAACGTTACCGCCATAGTAATATTTTATCTTGATGCATTACGGGGGACGCGAGCACAGGACAGCGGGGCAAAACGTTCGTTTTAAACAATATGTTTCAAGACGCCAAGAGCTTCTGGCGGCCACTTTTCTACTTTTGGCACATTTCTATCTCGTACCACGCGCCTGTATTCTCTGGTGAAAAGACAGCATTACACCACAAAGCATTGCTGATCCTTCACTGTGCGCTTTCTCAGCCGGCTCGTGGGACAGTTTGAGGAGTTAATCGACAGTTATGAACGGACAGACAAGTCAGAATGAAATTCAGGTTGAATCGACCCCAAAACACATTGCGATCATCATGGATGGGAACGGGCGCTGGGCACAGCAGCGTGGGCTGCCACGATTGTTAGGTCACAAAGCGGGGACTAAAAATGTACGCAAGATCATCGCCGCATGTATCGAGCGCGGCGTGCGCGTCCTGACGCTGTTCGCCTTCTCCACCGAGAACTGGATGAGGCCATTTGACGAGGTGCGCGGGCTGATGTACCTGCTCGGCGAATACATCGACCGGGAAACGCCGCATCTTCACAGGATGGGCGTCCAGATCCGCCATCTCGGCCGGAAAGAGGGGCTTTCTCCGGGGCTGCAGAGGAAGATCAGGAACGCAGTGGAGCTCACCAAAGAGAACTCAGCGATCACCGTCTGCGTGGCGCTAAATTATGGAGGGCGAAATGAGATCATCCACGCCATCCGGACCATGGTAGGTAAAGGGATCCCGCTCGAAGAGATCAACGAAGAAACCTTCGCCGCTCATCTGTGCACGAAGGATATCCCCAACCCCGATCTCGTCATCCGTACCAGTGGAGAAACAAGGCTCTCAAATTTTCTGATCTGGGAGACAGCTTACAGTGAGTTTTGGTTCACGCCGATCTTTTGGCCTGATTTCACGCACAAATATCTCGACCAGGCGATCCAGGATTACGCTAGCCGCCAGCGCCGGTTTGGCAGTGTGTCGGTCGCGAACCGTGCGAATGGCACTGCTGCATGAAGACGTTCGATCATCCTGCGGAAGCCAAACGGCTCCCTTTTTGGCATCTCACCAAACAATTCATTCATCTGCGCCGGTATGCGTTCACGGTGTTCCTGCCGCTCATGGGCGCAGCGACCGCCGATGGGGATGCATCCCTTGTTCAAATCCTCCTGATCATCCTCACAGCATTTCAATTCCATCTCTTTACTTACATATTCAACGATGTGATCGATCTGCCTGTCGACCGGTTCATGGAAAAGCGTGCGGACCATCCCCTCGTACGCGGCGATATGAGTCCGCGGACGGCACTCTTCATCGCGTTGATCCAGGTCCCGCTTGTGCTGTTTACAACATGGTTTGTCGGGCTCTCCTTGAGCGCGCTCGCTGCTCTGATCGTCGCCCTGCTCTTTATGGCGGTCTATGACCTTTGGGGTAAAAAGAATCCGTTCCCGCCTGCCACCGACCTTATCCAGGCACTCTCCTGGGGGAGCCTCACTCTCTACGGAGCCTGGGTCGTCGGCAGCCCGGGCATTCTCACCTATTTTCTGGCAGCGATCTTCGCGGTGTTCATCCTGCTGATGAATGGCGTCTTCGAAGGTGTGATCGATATCGAGGAAGATAGCAAGGCGAATTTGAAGACGACGGCGATGATCTTTGGCGTCAGGCGCCGCGGGGAAAATGAGCTACCGTTTATCCCAACCAGCCTGTTGGTGTACTGTCTCGTTCTGGAAGCCGTTCTGAGCGCGCTCAACTTGATTCCCTTAGCCGTGAATTACTTTGGTTACAGCCCCAATCTCCGCACTATTCTTCTGGCTGTGGTTATCGCTCTCAACCTTGCTATTGTGTGGTTATCAGTGAAACTGGTTCTCCCCTCGGAAAGACTCAGGCTGAAGATCAAGGATGAGCACATCGACCTGATGTCTATCTTTTCCATCCTGATTCTGCTCGTTGCCTACATGCCTTCTCTCG
>DATKED010000126.1:0-5363 GCA_035512375.1 Anaerolineales bacterium | reverse complement strand
CGCCGTTTTGGACGAAGCCAGCACCGCGTTCCGCGATGTTTTGCTGCGTATCCCACAACTTGCCATGCTCACAGCCACGGTCTGGCGGTTGGCAAACGAATTGCGTAAAACACAACGCCGGGTAAATGCGCTTCAACACATTTTTATCCCCCAATATCAGGATACGATCGCGTTCATTGTCAGCTCGCTGGAAGAGCGGGAACGTGAGGAAACCTTCCGCTTGAAATGGCTCAAGACAAAAATGACGAAGCCGGATGTTAGGATCCATCACTACGAACTTGGGCAGGGTGATTTTGGTGGTGATTGAATGAAGCCACACATGCAGAAACGGTTGCATTTAGCGTTAGCTCCCGGGTAGAACGCGAAGAGACCTTCCGCTTAAAATGGCAAAATCTGCCGGCTGATTTATAATGCAGAGTGCCGTGTGATTTGCTTGGTTGACTGCATGTTTGGATATCAACTGATTTCGTAATGTAAAAAGTTAATGTCTCTATGAGACAAGCGGCAGATGTGAAATTCCGCGAAGCGAAACAGTAAAGCAGAATGAGGAGTTCGTATGCAGATAGGCATATTGGGTTCGGGAGTAACTGCACAAACCATTGGTTCCAGGTTGATCCAGCTCGGCCACGAAGTCATGTTGGGGTCGCGCGAAGAAGCGAATGCGAATTCTGTCGCCTGGGCAAAGGATCAGACCGGGCAGCAGGCTTTATATGGAACCTTCATGAACGCGGCTGCATTCGGTGAGATCGTTTTCAATTGCACATTGGGGTCCGCATCGCTTGATGCACTGGAACAAGCCGGAGCCGAAAATCTAAAAGATAAGATTTTGATCGATACATCAAACCCGCTGGACCGCTCGACCGATCAATGGTCGCTGACCGTATGCAACGATGACTCGCTGGGCGAGCAGATCCAGCGTGCCTATCCTGGGGCCCGGGTGGTCAAAACGCTTAACACGGTCAATGCCAATGTCATGGTTGACCCTGCCAAACTGCTCGAACGGACGCATGTCTTTGTCAGCGGCGATGATCTTGAAGCCAAGGCAACCGTTGTCAAGATCCTGCGTGACTGGTTCGGCTGGAAGGAGATCATCGACCTGGGCGGGATCGAGACGTCGCGCAGTGTGGAAATGTATGTGCTGTTCTGGCATTCCTTGAGAAACGCCATCTCCTCGCAGAGGTTCAATATCAAGGTTGTAACTTCCTGACACTTGCGTAATTTAATCATAATAAACACGGAGGCTGTCAGTATCCAGCCTCCGTGTCTGTCATTTAATGTTGGATGTTTATCTTACTTTTTTCTGTGATTTTCCGGGCTGATGTCACGGGGTTCCACCATACCCCAGCGTGATGCCCCAAGATAAAGGATCTCCAGAATAAGGTCCTCGTAACGAATTCCCTCGGCTTTGCTTTGCAGGCACAGGTCGCTGTAATCAGGGGTCAAGCCGGGTAGCGTGTTGATCTCGATCACGCGCGGACTGCCTTGCGCATCGAGACGAACATCTGTGCGCGAGACGTCAAGTGCGTTTAGGATCAGGTGGGCGCGCAGTGCAAGGTGTTTCAACTTCTTTTCAAGTTCGGGTTCGATCTCTGCAGGGCAGAAGTATCCCGGCGCGCCTTCCTCGCCTACATCCTTGGATTTCGCTTCCTGGCTGTACACCATTGGCGTAACGGAGCGTGTCATATCCAGTTCGAGGATGGGGAAGCGATGAAAGCCGTCTTTTTCGTACCACTCCGGATGGCGGGAATATAATTTTGCATTTGCGCGCCCCAGAATACCTACAGTAAATTCGCGGCCCGGCAAAAAGGTTTCAACAAGCGCCGGTTGCTGGTATGTGTTGATGATATATCCGACGCGTTCGCGTAGCTCCTGCTCGTTATTGACGATGGCATTCATATCCACGCCCATGCCTGTCCCTTCGCGCGCCGGTTTTACAAAGAGAGGAAATTCGACATCGATTCGCAGGGGCTCGTCCCCAACATTGAACTCCTGGAAGGGAGCAACAGGCAGGCGCCGGTCGCGCAAGATGCGTTTGGTCAGCGTTTTATCAAGGGAAATGCCATTCGTCAGGACGCGTGAGCCGGTGTAGGGGATTTGCAGTAATTCCAATAGGGCGGGGACTTGCGCCTCGCGCGCATCACCACTGATCCCTTCCGCAATGTTGAAGCAAATATCGGGTTTTTCGTCTCGAAGTGCGTAGGGGAGGTCTGCATCCGCCTGGATAAAGACGGTCCGATGGCCATCCGTTTCGAGCGCGGCCCGGATCGAGTCAACGGTCTCGATGTGGTCGAAGTCCGCAAAAGCATCCGGTGGAACTCCATCCGGTTTGGGAAGAGCATCATCCTTAATGTTTGCCAGGACAGCGATTTTCCAATATCGTTTTTGGCGAGGACTGGGGGGCTTATCTTCTCCATGAGAAAGCATCTTTCTCTCCTTGAGTGAGTAAAATTTCGTGGCTAGTATACGCTATATGGTACGCTTGACAAGGTTTTTGGTCAAAAGACATTTATCAAAGCCTTGCGAAGGTTGGTATAAGGGATCGCGTTCCAGAACTAGCCCCGCAAGGCTCATCATGAGGCCAAAGCCAATATTACCGCTCGTTTCAGTAGTTGCCAAACTTTTGAAGGGTTTCAAGACTAAATTCCAGTGAAGATAATTATGCGGCACTCTGTAACTAGACAATGAAGGTTCTTTCAGGTATCATTGGTTTGATTGTGCGGCTCCTCACGAAGGAGTGAAAATGAAAAATAACCCATCCGCCCGGATAAATACCTTATCCGGGCTCTTGTACGTAATAAGAATTTTCGCGTGGAGGAATTCATGACAGATTTGATCAAGCAGATTACAGGTGATTTGCAGAAGCAGATTGAGGGATTCGAGCCTGAACTCAATATTAGCGATATTGGTACGGTGACCGAGGCAGGTGATGGGATTGCCCGCGTCCATGGGCTCGCAAATGTAAAGGCACAGGAACTTGTCCAGTTTGCCAATGGTGTGATGGGGACAGCCTTTAACCTTGAAAAAGACAGTGTGGGTGTGATCATCATGGGTGACTATGGGGGAATCATCGAGGGGATGTCGGTACGCGGTACAGGACGTATCTCTTCGGTGCCGGTTGGCGATGCAATGATCGGGCGTGTGGTCAATGCCCTGGGCGAGCCAATTGATGGCAAGGGTCCCATTGCGACAACCGGTTTTCGACCCATTGAGCGTATTGCACCTGGGGTGGTGCAGCGTCAGGATGTGGATACTCCTGTTCAGACGGGTATCAAGTCCATTGATGCGATGATCCCGGTCGGGCGAGGGCAACGTGAATTGATCATCGGTGACCGCCAGACGGGGAAGACAGCCATTGCAATCGATACGATCATCAATCAAAAAGGTCAGGACCTGACCTGTATCTATGTGGCGATTGGGCAGAAAAAGGCTGCCATCGCGCGTACCGTGGGTATCCTGGAACGAAATGGAGCCATGGACCATACGATTGTTGTGGCCGCCGCAGCGGATGAATCGGCAGCATTGCAATACATTGTGCCTTATTCCGGATGTGCCATCGGGGAAGAGTTCATGGAAACGGGCCGCGACGCCCTGATTATTTATGATGATCTTTCAAAACACGCCTGGGCGTATCGCCAGGTCTCTTTGCTCCTGCGCCGCCCACCCGGACGCGAAGCGTATCCCGGTGACGTGTTCTACCTCCATTCGCGCTTGCTCGAACGCGCTGCCCGTCTTGCAAATAAATATGTAATCGTACAGAAGGATTTCAGTGAGGCAGTTGCTTCTGAAAAAGATTCGGTCAATGGGAAGGTCTATACGGGACCGATTTCGAAAGATGAAGCCGAAGAAGCGCGCAAGCAAATGAGCAACCCTGATGAACATAAGATCGCCAAAGTACAGGGCACTGGAGGCTCTCTCACAGCACTGCCAATTATTGAAACATTGCTTGGCGACGTTTCTGCTTATGTCCCCACGAACGTGATCTCCATAACCGATGGACAGATGTACCTCGAGACCAATCTGTTCAATGCAGGGATCCGACCGGCGGTGAACGTTGGTATCTCAGTCTCGCGCGTGGGTGGTGATGCACAGACAAAGGCAATGAAACAGGTGGCGGGCCGTCTGCGGCTCGATATGGCTTCTTATCGCGAGCTGGCTGCATTTGCGTTGATGGCATCTGATCTCGATAAAGCCACCCAACAACAGCTTGGTCGTGGTCAACGTATGCAGGAACTCCTCAAACAGCCGCAGTATTCTCCCATGTCTCTACCAGACCAGGTGATCGTGCTGTTTGCAGGCACCAATGGCTTTGCCGATCAAGTCCCTCTGGCAAGTATGGCGCAATGGCAAGCCGATTTGCTCAAATTCATGGAATCTTCCTATCCTGAAATTGGGCGGGATATTGTTGAAAAGAAAATGATCACAGATGGCACCCGTGCAAGCATGATAAAAGCGCTCGATGCTTTCCGTCACTCGTGGCAGGCGTAACCAATGGCATCTGCACGTGAGATGCGGCTGCGCATCAAAAGTGTAAAGAATATTTCCCAGGTGACGCGCGCCCTGGAGGCGGTCAGTGCTGCAAAGGTTCGCAAGGCGATCCAGGCTTTGAGTGCGACGCGTTCGTATGCGACGAAAGCCTGGCAGGTGTTGACCCATATCACAAACCAACCCGGAAGCCTGAACCTGCACCCTTTATTGACAGCGCGTGCCAACCCGCAGAACGCACTTGTCATTGTGATGACCGCCGATCGCGGTCTGGCTGGCGCGTACAACACGAACGTCATCCGCAATGCCTTACAGCGGTTTGACAAATATCATCTCCCGGTAAAGTACATTACGGTGGGGCGCAAGGGACGTGACCTACTTCTGCGCATCGGGAAACCAGTCGTTGCAGATTTTAGCAACCTGCCCTCTGCGCCGAAATTCAGCGCGGTCTCGGCAATCGGAAGACTGGTTGTCGATGACTTCATCAAAGGTGAAGTGGATGAAGTCTTCTTGATTTACACAGATTTTGTGAGCATGGCTCGCCAGGTCTCCACCATGAAAAAACTCCTTCCGCTTGAGCTGGGGAATGCGGAACACCTGGTGTCGGATTATGGTCAGCAGCGTACTGGTCCCGCTGCTGCCTATGAATTCGAGCCTGACCAGAATGAAATCCTGGATGAAATGATCCCGCGTTTTACAGCATTGCAAGTCTATCAGGCAGTGCTTGAATCGCAAGCCAGCGAACATGCGGCGCGTATGGTTGCCATGCGCAACGCGACAGAGAATGCGAAAGAACTTGTCAGCGCATTACAACTGGCGTATAACAAAGTTCGCCAGCAGGGGATTACAAATGATATCTTGGATATTGTGGGCGGCGCGGA
>DATKED010000125.1:0-5254 GCA_035512375.1 Anaerolineales bacterium | reverse complement strand
GAAAACAGATTAAATATCAACAAAATAAGCCCTTGCCGCACGGTCGAGCATATCGCGCGACATGATTGGGGGCTCGGAAAGGTAACTCGAGATGTCAAGGATCTGGTCGCACAGGTCGCGTGGATGGGATGCACGCAGCTTGCGATTACGTTTGATATACCATTCCTGCAATAAATACGCCAGTCCCTGATCGCTGTATTCCACTTTCTTATCCTGTGCCACACGCTTGAAGATCTCACGATACTCCTCATAAGAGGGGTCTCCAATCTCGATCTTGTGGCGCAGGCGGCGCAGAAAAGCTTCATCCACGAGGTCTTTTGGTGGGAGGTTGGTGGAAAACACAATCAAAACATCGAAAGGCACTTCAACTTTGCGTCCGTTATGAAGTGTGAGGAAATCCACGCGGTTTTCGAGCGGAACGATCCAGCGGTTGAGCAGGTCACGCGGCCGCACTTGCTGGCGTCCAAAGTCATCGATCAATAGGATTCCGCCATTGGCTTTCACCTGGAACGGTGCTTCATAAAACTTATGGACCTCGTCGTACACAAGATCAAGACCATCCAGGGTCAACTCGCCACCAACCACAATAAACGGACGGCGTATCTTCACCCAGCGTGGATCACGTCGTTGGCTTGTGCGCAGGTTGCCCGTGCTCCCTGCAGTGCTTGGGACTTCCGCATCTGGCGCAAGCCTATGGCTCACCTGGTCGTAAACCTTTATCACCTGCCCATCCAGATACAAAGCATACGGAATGTACATCGCCTGGGTGAGTACCAGGCTACCGAATGCCCGCGCGACGCTGGTCTTTCCATTTCCGGGAGGTCCATACATAAAGATCGAGGTGCCTGAGTTAAGCGCTGGACCTAATCGCTGAAAAGTGGATTCGGAAATGACCATCTGCGACAGGAGTTGGCGCATCATACGCGAGGTCACCGACATGCGCCCGGTCTTTTGGCGGCGGATGGCTTCGTTATAGACTTCAAAGGGAACCGGCGCGGGTCCGGCATACTGACTGCGCTCCAACGCTTCACGCGCCCGGATGATGCCTGCGCCAGTAATCCCATAGGTGTATGCTCCCTCCCCCAAACCACCTTGTGATGACTTCACTTCCAGCATCTTCTCGCGCTTCAACGCTTCCAAAATCCCGTCTGCGACACCTGCAAATGGCAGAGCGATCAGTTCGGCGATCTTAAAACCACTCATATATCCCTGTGAGTAGATAATTTTTAAAGCCAGGTCCTGTAGCCAAAGATGAGATAAACCCGTGTCTTCCACTGAGTTAATAGGGGGCGGTGAAAATAAAGCCGGGCCCGCTGATGGTCTTCCGAGGGGATTATTCATGGCACCTCCCGTTTGGGATGCTCCGTTAAGTTGAGAATTTTAATTGCGTCCAAATTATACTGCCTCTTATTATTAATCTTTGCTTTCATTTGATCTACATGAGAAAGTGTCCCAACGCTCACTCGAACCGGGTGCCAATACGGCATATCAGGCATAGGCAGAGCCAGTTCTATTATCGTATATAATCTGGGACACTATGAACCTATCCATCGTCATACCAGTCTATAATGAAGTTGAAAACATCGGGGAAATTCTCAAGAGAGTACAATCCACAAAACTTGCGAAGGAAATTATTGTTGTAGATGATGGCTCAAAGGATGGAACCCGGGATACCTTGCAGAAACTGAATGGCAAAAGAAAAGTGCGCGTGATTTTGCATGAAGTCAATCAGGGGAAAGGCGCGGCAGTGGTCACCGGGATGCGGGCTGCCCAGGGTGACATTTTGTTGATCCAGGATGCCGATCTCGAATATGACCCGCGCGATTATCCCATTCTCCTGCGACCCATCAAAGAAGGAATTGCAGATGTGGTCTATGGCTCACGGTTTCTCGGCGCGCCCCACCGCGTGACCATGTTCTGGCATATGATCGCCAACAAAATGTTGACTTTCATGACCAATATTTTATACAACACGATCCTTACCGACATGGAAACGGGCTACAAAGTATTCCGTCGAGAAGTGATCGAGGGAATGAACATCCGCGCCAAACGCTTCGATTTCGAGCCGGAGTTTACTGCAAAGGTGCTCAAGCGCAACTATCGTATTTTTGAAGTGCCGATCTCTTTCAATCCACGTGATTATTCAGAGGGAAAAAAGATAAAACTAAGAGACGCTTTTGAAGCAGTCTGGACCTTATTGAAATACAGGTTTATGGATTGACCGACAAAAAAAGGTGGCGACCGTTCGAATGGATATTCACCGGCGGCTCATCTGGTATCCACCTGCCAAAATGGAGGCAGACCCGACCATCTGTCATGGTGAATGTAAGGGATGCACCACGCCTGCCCAAGTTCCTCGCCTTGAAATAGAGCTTCACATTCATTATGTGCGCCAAGTTCTGCTGGAGAATTTCCTCCGTGGTCGTATGCCATCATGTCAATTCCACATGGTCTGATTCAGGCCGCTCGGAACAGCATTTTAAACGACAGACCCACCCTGAAGGATCAATCTTAGGGTGGGTCTGGTTTCCATCAATTCTTATGGCCGTACGTAAACCGTATAATCCAGCACATAATCACCGGCTTCGTATTCTGCTGTCCCATCGTTAATGGGAGTGGTAAAGGTGGCCGTTGTGCTTAAGTGATGCTCTCCTGCGGGCCAGTCACTTAATGCTGTGTAATAAATACGGCACTGCTGACCACTATTGGGCAAATCCAGAGTTGCCATATCGGAAAGAGGAATATCTTCGCCATCCAGCATAAATTTCAATTCGATATTCTCGAAATTCTGTTCAAGGGCTTCCTGTGTCGTTGCACACCAGGCATACAACCAGATCAGGGTTTCGGATTCATTAAGGGGAATCGTAAAAGTCAGAGTGCCAGGCTGTGCATAATCAGAACCAGCGTATTGTTCACGTGCTCTCCCTTCCAACTGCATCGAAGAGGATAGCGCAGCCTGGGCAGCCGACTGAGACGCGATCGTTGGCGGGCCGGAAGGAGCAACGCCTACGCCCTGTGGCTCACTGAGCGCCTGCTCAGCTGCTTCCAGGATCACATCTTCGCCATTGGCTTGTCTTTGCAGTGTTTCGACTGTAACCGGTACTTTTACCGTCGGTACAACGCCTTGCCCTTCAAGATGGATATTGCCCTCTGCATCCACCGCACGCCCAATGGTCAACTGGGTGAATATCCCTTCCGGCATTAGGAACTGCTCCACGCTTCCACCGGCGCCATCCGTTGGATATTGGCCCACGATGAACGCACGGTCATTGATCGTCATCGCGTAGGAGAAGAACTCACAGGCACTGGCACAGGCGGGTCCCACCAGTACCGCAACGGGTCCACTGTATTGAAGGGCAGGGCGAGGCGGGATCATGCGGGCTTCATCACCCGGATCCATGTAGAACTCACCGGTATCCTTGCTATATCTGGCGGTATTGCCAACGACGATCTCCTCTTCAAAGAAATAGGCAGCCATTTGATCTGCCAGCCAGCCACTTCCGCCGCCGTTGACGCGCATGTCTATGATCACGCCCGGGATCTGGTTTTCGTTGAAGTACTGCATGGCACGTTCCCAGACCTGTATCGAAAGAACATCATTATCCGCAAAACTGTTGATCTTCAGATATCCATATCCGCTGGGCAGGACCTCATACTCAACCGGCAGAGCGGTTTCTGATTGACCAAAAAAGAAGGATCCAAAGCTGAAGCTATCGCGCTCGCTCACCACATCCAGCATAGCCGTTTGCTCAGCTTCGCCGGGGTTTTGGAATGTCACTTCAACCTGGCCCTTATCCATCCTGAAGCGCGTAGCATAGCGCAATTGTTGTAATCGCCCAATGACGGGGTTGCTGAATGGAGATGACCACGGCACCGTCGCGTCTACCAACTCAGCCGTGGGTTGTCCATCCAATGAAATGATCGCGGCACCCCATTTCATCCCAGCCTGTTCTGCCGGACTACCGCTCAAAATAAAGTTGGCGATGATCGTGCCCTCGTCGGTCTCACGCATCGCAAAACCCAGCCCGCCCGCTATATCAGCGATGAAGTCATCAGCAAGTAATGACTGGTCAAATCCGACATGGGCATCAGGAATCGACCACAGAAAATCACGCAGTGCCAGCGCATACTCATGAGGGTCCTGATTGGTCTCTGCTTCCTCAAAACGCGGTCGGAATTCCTCGCCTTTAGCGGCCCAATCGATCTCCTTTAGCTCAGTAAAGGCATATTCATTGGCGAACTTCTCGAGCATCTGATCGAATGCTTCTGTATAAGAGAGTTGGGAAAAATCATCCAGTGCAGTACTTTCCGGTTCGATGAGATCGATGGTCGGCGTCTCCGAGCGGTCGATCTCGAAGGGAGACCGGTCCAAATCGATCACAGACCACCCCGCGGGCAGGTCCATGACCGGGTCGTCATCGGTGAAAAGTTTTTCATCCGCGCCAAAATCCGAGGGGAATTGCTGCGCGTCATCCGGCGCGTAGACGAGATATTTGCCGCCAACCACCTCCAGGTAGGTATCGGGATTATCGCTCACACGTGTCGAAGCATAAGCTGAAGACCATGCCCCTCCCATGAGATCGCGCCGCTCCAAATACGGATCGCCCCATGTGTTGGTCCAATAAGCGATGGCAAAGACCATCACTCCAGTCTCTTCATTGCCATCGTTATCAACGTCATGCAATGTCCCATTCGGTTCTTCAGGAAGGGTTAAGCTATAGGTAAAAGGGGAGGTGTAGAAGTCTGACGTGATCTGGCCAATCACCTGCGACTCAACGGGAATGACAAACTGACGGTCACGCACGACAAATCCCCCCTGATCTTCAAGGATGATCAGCGGTTCAGCAACGCCCAGGGTAAAAAAAACGTTTGTATAGGTTACAGTACCCGTGATAATTTTGGGTCCCCCCTGCGGCTCTTCTTCACCTTCCCCCTGCACCCTGGTAGGTGTAGGAAGGGATGTGGACGTTACATTTGTGGACAGCGACGAACACGCACTGATCGCCAGACTCGATATACTTAGTGTTACGGCGATATGCAGTAGCAAGGATCTCATTTCTCTCTCCTGACTTTGATAACACTGTTACGTTATATTAACAGAAATATTTTGCCGATTATAACCGGAAGGTTATAATCCCATTCATGGACTGGCAAATGCAGGTCAAGGACGAATTCGAAAAGGCTGACCAGGCTCGTGCCCGCGGGAATGAGGGACAGGCCCGGGTCTGTGCGCGTCGCGCGGCCGGCATTGCAG
>DATKED010000124.1:0-11216 GCA_035512375.1 Anaerolineales bacterium | reverse complement strand
GCGAGTTCGACCGCCTGACCGCCGGGAACACAACCGAGATCGCGGCGGCGCAGGCACGCGTGGATGCGGCGCAGGCGACTCTCAACCTGGCGCGCGTCATTGCGCCTTTTGCCGGCACCGTGACCGAATCCTACCCGTTGTCTGGCGATCAGGTCAGCGCCGGAGCGACAGCTTTCCGTTTGGATAATTTATCCAGTCTGCTTGTGGATGTGAAAGTTTCTGAAGTGGACATCAATAGTGTGTCCATTGGTCAACCCGTCGCGCTTACCTTCGATGCAATCCTGGGGAAGGCATATCACGGTGAGATCGTGGAAGTGACACAAGCCGGAACCGTGGACCAGGGTGTGGTCAACTTTACTGTCACTGTGGAATTGACCGATGCTGATCCAGCAGTGAAACCGGGTATGACTGCCGCGGTCAACATTGTGGTGGAAGAAATGCAGGATGTTCTGCTTGTTCAGAATCGTTCTGTTCGCCTCGTGAATGGAGAGCGGGTGGTCTACATTCTTGTCGATGGACAGCCCGTTAAAAAAGATATCAGACTTGGGTCCTCCTCTGATACCATGAGCGTGGTTGCAAGTGGTGATGTGAAGGAAGGCGATGTCGTCATATTGAATCCACCAACGGAATTTGGTCCCGGTGGACCAGGCGGAGGATTTGGTGGGTAACAACATGGCGAATGTGATCGAAGCCCATGATATCCGCAAGGTCTATAAGATGGGCGAAGTGGAAGTGGAAGCACTGGGCGGTGTTTCGTTCCATATTCGGCGCGGCGAGGTGATTGCCATCATGGGACCTTCCGGTTCCGGCAAATCCACGCTGATGAATACGCTTGGGTGCCTCGATCGACCGACCTCCGGCGAATACGTTCTGGATGGCGAACCGGTCGCTTCACTGAATGACGATCAACTGGCAAGCATCCGCAATCGCAAGGTCGGCTTTGTATTTCAAAGTTTCAATCTGCTTTCGCGCCAGACCGCGATCACCAATGTCGAATTGCCACTGCGATATTCTGGTAATCCGGAAGGTCGCCGTGAGCGCGCGATTGACGCCTTGAAAGCAGTGGGACTCGAGGACCGTATGACCCATCGTCCTTATGAACTTTCCGGTGGGCAGCAACAGCGCGTGGCCATCGCACGCGCAATTGTGAATAACCCTGCGATCATCATGGCAGATGAGCCTACTGGAAACCTTGATTCAAAAGTCGGACGAGAGATCATGAACCTCCTGCTCAACCTGAACAAAGAGAGCGGCACAACTTTGATTATCGTCACGCATGATCCAACCATTGCAGAGCAGACACAACGCGTAATCCGCCTGCGCGATGGGCTGCTGGATAGTGCCGTATGACCATCGGACAAGCTTTTCTCGAGGCGCTCGAAAGCATAAGCGGAAACAAGCTCAGGTCCGGTCTGACCGTGCTGGGGATTGTCATTGGTGTTGCGGCGGTCATCGCGATGCTGGCAGTTGGGACCGGCGCGGAGGCATCCATCACTGGTTCCATCAGTGGGATTGGTACGAACCTTTTGTTCGTTTTTCGAGGTGATCAAGCTGACAATGTTCGCAACCCAAAACCGTTGACCATTGGAGATGCTGAGGCGTTGCGCGATCAATTTGCCGCGCCATCCATTGAGTCTGTTGCACCGGCCTTGCAGGGAGATGCACTCGTGTCTTTTGGCGGCGAACAGACTGCTCCTCAACTTTTCGGTATCACGCCTGAATATTTCCAGGTGCGGAATCTGAACCTGGCTGAAGGGGAATTTATCACCGAAGAACACATGCTAGGGCGTGCTTCCGTGGTTTTGCTGGGATCCGAAGTGGCAGTGAGTTTGTTCGGCCATGCAGATGGAGTGACTGGTGAAACCATTCGCATCGAGGGACAGCCATTCCGTGTCCTTGGTGTGTTGGAATCAAAAGGCGGTGGCGCGTTTGGCAGCGAAGATAACCAGGTGCTGGTGCCGTTCACTACAGCCCAAGCCAGACTGATCCGGCGCAGCACCAGCGACCGCGTAGATATTATTTTTGTGCAGGTAGTGAGTGGAGATGTGGTGACGCAAGCCACCGAAGAGATCGCTCAAATCCTGCGTACACGCCACCGCACGCCGGTCGGTGCAGACGACTTCACGATTTTTTCGCAGCAGGATTTGCTTGCCACGTTTCAATCCATTACCGGTATTTTGACGATTTTCCTGGGAGGCATTGCAGGCATTTCTCTCCTGGTGGGCGGCATCGGAATCATGAACATTATGCTGGTGTCTGTCACCGAGCGAACACGCGAGATCGGGTTGCGGAAGGCTCTAGGGGCGCGCAAGCGGGATATTCTCATTCAGTTCCTCACCGAGTCATCTCTGCTCAGCCTCATTGGCGGGATTATCGGGATTCTATTTGGCTGGTTAATTTCGTTTGCTGTCGGTCAGATCGCCGCAGCGAGCGGTACAGCCTTCACGCCGGTCGTAGGGATAGATGCAGTTGCACTTGCCACGATCTTTTCCGGAATTGTCGGTCTGTTCTTTGGGATTTATCCCGCGAACCGGGCCGCTGGTTTGGAGCCGGTCGAAGCATTGCGCTATGAATGATTTTTGCAGGGACACAGCACAGCTCCCCAAATGGGACGCTGTGTGTCCCTACCGTGTTAAAATAGCTCCATGTCTAACTACAATATTCTTATTACAGACGGACTGGATGAACGCGGTCAGTCCATTTTGCGCGCCTCGGCGAAGGTAGATTACCGCGACAGCACTCCAGCGGATGATCTGCTCGAAGCCATTGGGAGTTACGATGCGCTGATCGTTCGCGGGCAGACCCGCGTCACGGCTGCCGTTATGGACGCGGCATCGCAGCTGAAAGTGATCGGCCGCGCCGGCGTGGGCGTGGATAACATCGATCTCGAAGCCGCGAAAAAGCACAACATAGCAGTTGTCAACGCGCCGACTTCCACGACTGTTGCAGTCGCCGAACTGACATTCGGTCTGTTATTGGCACTTGCGCGCGAGATCCCGCGCGCGGAAGCAGCGATGAAACAGGGTCAGTGGCTCAAAAAGGAATTCGAGGGTACTGAGCTGAATGGCAAGACTCTTGGCATTATTGGTTTTGGGCGGATTGGGATGGAGGTATCTAGGCGTGCCGCCGCGTTTGGAATGAACGTGATTGTTTATGACCCGAATGTTACCGAACATGAGCTTGAGCATGGAAATGCAGATCCTGTTTCCCTTCAAGACCTGTTCGCGTGGTCTGAATTCATCTCATTGCATCTTCCGCTCAACGTCCAAACACGGGATCTGGTGGGGCCAATGGCGCTCTCACAAATGAAAGATGGAGTACGGATCATCAGCACAGCACGCGGCGGGATTATTGATGAGGCTGCATTGCTCGAAGCGCTGAACAGCGGAAAAGTCGCCGGCGCCGCGCTGGATGTCTTTGAGAAGGAACCACCCGGTTTAACGGAATTCGTTTCTCATCCGCGCGTGATCGCCACCCCCCACATCGGCGCGCAGACGTCTGAGGCTCAATCCCGCGCGGCGGAGGATATCGCGAACGAAGTCTTATCAGTCTTGCAAGGGAAATCACCCCGCTGGAAGGTTGCCTGATCTTATAAAGCAAGATAGCATCTTGTTAAAGAGGTGAAAGCATGAGCGATAAACTCGAACAATTAAAAGAAAGACTTGGTGAAGTGGCTGATATTGGACGCGCGGCCAGTGTGCTTAGCTGGGACCAGCAGGTCAACATGCCGCCGGGAGGCAACGAAGCGCGAGGTCAGCAACTTGCGACTTTGAGCAAGATCGCTCAGGAAAAGTTCATTACGGATGAAGTGGGCAGGCTCATTAGCGATCTCCAGCAGGAACTGAACGGCGCTGACACAGACGAAGCCGCACTTGTGCGCGTCGCGGCGCGCAATTACGATAAAGCCAGAAGGGTTCCACCTTCCTTTATCGCGGAACAGGCGATCGTGACCTCCAAGGCGTTTGAAGCCTGGATGGAGGCGAGAAGCAAATCAGACTTCTCGATCTTTCAGCCTCATCTTGAAAAGGTGGTGGAACTCATTCATAAATATATCTCGTTCTTTCCACCTGCCGATCATCCCTACGATACATTGTTGGATGATTATGAACCCGGCATGAAGACCAAAGATGTGAAATCCATCTTCGACGGCTTGCGACCCAGGCAGGTTGAATTGATCAAAGCGATCACCTCCGCCAGGCAGGTAAAGGATGGTTTCCTTTTCAAGAAGTATAACGAAAAGAAATTAATGGATTTCGGCGTGGATGTGATTACCAGGTTTGGTTATGACTGGAGCCGCGGCCGACAGGATAAAGCCCCACATCCGTTTGAGGAAACTTTCAGCGTGAACGATGTCCGCATCACAACCCGTTACGAGGTCGATAACCCGCTGGCAATGTTGTTCAGCACGATGCATGAGGCAGGCCATGCACTGTATGAGCAGGGCATCAACCCTTCCTACGAGCGGACACCGCTTGCAGGTGGAACATCTCTGGCTGTGCACGAGTCCCAGTCTCGCATGTGGGAGAATCTGGTTGGTCGTTCCCTCTCATTCTGGGAGCATTTTTACCCGGCGTTAAAGAAAACATTCTCATCGCAATTGGACGGCGTAAGCCTGAAGTCTTTCTACAAAGCGATCAACAAAGTGGAGCCTTCACTAATTCGTGTGAATGCAGATGAAGCCACATATAATCTGCATATCATGCTTCGTCTTGAACTTGAGATCGGCATGGTGGAGGGTAAAATCGCGATCAAAGAGCTGCCCGAGATTTGGAACACAAAAATGCAGGAATATCTCGGCGTCACGCCTCCCGATGATGCGAAGGGTGTCATGCAGGATATTCACTGGTCCGGCGGGGCGATCGGTTACTTCTCTACGTATGCGCTTGGGAACCTCGTCTCTGCGCAATTGTGGGAGAAGATCAACAAGGATATCCCCTCTCTTAATGACCAGATTCGCAAGGGAAATTTTGCTGAGTTACTCGGCTGGCTGCGAAAGAACATCCACCAGCACGGACAGAAATATGAGCCACAGCAACTCGTCGAAATGGTGACCGGCTCCAGGATCACACCTGAGCCGTACATCCGCTATCTGACGAAGAAATACAGTGAGATTTACGGATTCTAGAATCCAGTTTACGGGTCGCCGGGTCAGCAAGTCCAACAGGTCGAAAGAAGACGTGTTGGACTTGTTGACGAATCATATCGCATGAAACGAAAATTACCACTGCTCGCTGCCCTCCTTGGACTTTTGGTTGGTTGCGCCGCACCGACGGCGAGTCCCATCCCGACGGCTTATCTGCCTGAGTACCTGCCGACTGTGATCGCAATGACCGCAGAGTCTGCGAACATGTTAGGGACTGAGGTGGCGCTGGCTCTTACCCCAGCTGTTCGTCCTACAAATACACCCAGGCCCACCCGCACCCCTACGCCCCAGCCAACATCTACCAAGACAACCATTCCGGGACATGATCCCGCTGCGATCCAGATCCTTGCGCCGGGACCGATGTCCAAGGTCATATCACCGATTACTCTTCGAATGAATATCGTCGCGGGCGAAAGCGAAAAGGTTCAGATCGATCTGTATGGCGAAGACGGTCGTTTGTTGACACGCAACTTGAAAAACGTCCCAACTTCGGGAAGGGGCGTACCCCAACAAATAAGCATTCCGTTTGAGATCCGGGCCGTGGCAGAGGTTGGTCGTGTTACGGTCAGCACGACAGATGATGAGGGAAGAATTCAGTCGTTGAACTCGGTCCGTGTTCTCTTGCTTTCATCTGGCAATAATGAGATCACCCGGCCAGGCGATCCGTCTGAGCCTCTCCGGGTATTCAGCCCTGTTTTGGAGGAACCAGTTTCCGGTGGAGTCCTGAACGTGAGAGGTGATGTCTGGCCCTTTAATCTCAATCCGGTTATCTTCGAGCTATTGGGATCAGATGGCAGGTCCATGGGTTTACGTATTGTCAATGTGGATCATCTCAATCCGCAGCTATTCGACACAACAATTCCTTATAAAGTATCCGATGCAACATTGGCGCGTTTGACGATCCGTCAGGATGATGATCGGATCAATGGCTTGTTCTATGTTTATAGCCAGGAAATTTTATTGAATCCATAACGGCTCTGAAATAAAATCAGGTATAATGTGCGGGCTATTTCGGGGTGTGGCTCAGACCGGTAGAGCGCACGGTTCGGGTCCGTGAGGTCCCGAGTTCAAATCTCGGCACCCCGACAACTTAGACTCCCAAGTCATGGGAGTCTTTTTTTGTTGGTGACCACAAGTTCCCCTATTGGGCACTTTTCAACTCTTGCTATCCCGACAAGCTTACAAATAGAAACTGCCGTTTATCAGAGCTGACAGTTTAAACGACTCCCGATTGTGAGACTGCTCGTTCATACTTGCGGACGAAAGAACGCACAGAACTTATTTATTCGCAACCCTTGCTTTTTCCATGAACTTGTAATATATTTCAAACCAGTTTGATATAATTTTGTGGAGAGATAAATATGAGATTAGCGCAGCCAACTCCTGATCCCCTTGTATTCCTCAAGCTTTTAGCTCATGATATCCGCTGGCGGATACTTCTGGCACTGGTGAGAAGCGATTTTCGAGTAGAAGAATTGGTCAGACAAATCAAGCAACCGCCAAACTTGATCTCCTACCACCTGAAACGTCTTCGTCTCCAGCGGTTGGTCAGCGAGCGCCGCAGTTCGGCAGATGCCAGGGATATTTACTACAGCCTGAACCTGGACCAATTCCGCCAGCTGTATTTAGAGACTGGGCAAGCTTTACATCCCGGACTTAGTGAACCTATCTCTCAGTCTCAGCTTGAAACTTTATCATCCACCCCGATCCGTGTCTTATTTCTATGCACGCACAATAGTGCTCGTTCCCAAATGGCTGAAGCCCTTTTACGCAAATTAGGTGGCAACCAGGTGGAAGTGTTCAGTGCTGGAAGTGAGCCAACTGCTATTCACCCTCTGACAATTAAAGCGATGTCGAAAATAGGCATTGACCTGCGCCCGCATCGTGTCAAGCATTTCGAGGAATTTTTAGGGCAAAGCTTTGATTACATCATCACCGTCTGTGATCGGGTGCGCGAGGCGTGTCCCGTATTTCCTGGAGATCCGGAACAAATCCATTGGAGTTTTCCAGATCCAGCAGCCATCGAAGGTGATCTGCTGATCCAGGAGAAGGGTTTTCAGGAAACTGCCCAGCTACTGAAGGTCCGCATCGAATATTTGTTACTTATGATCGACCGCAAGCGGAAGGAAAAGCAATGAAACAATTCCGTTCAACCCTTATTAAGAGATCGATATGCAGCAGGTGACGATTTTTGGTGATATTCACGCCAACCTGCCAGCTCTGCAAGCAGTTCTGGCGGATATAGAAGCACGTGATCTTTCACCACTGTACTGTTTAGGGGATTTGGTTGGCTATGGCACTTTCCCCAACGAGGTGACTTCGACCATCCGGGAACGAAACATCCCTACAATTATGGGTAACTACGACCTGGGTGTTGGCAACGACAGTGACGACTGCGGCTGCGCTTATACCAGTAAAGAAGCAGAAGCATTGGGCCAGCGCTCAATAGCCTGGACCAACCAAAATACCACCGCCGACAATAAACTCTATCTGAGTCAACTTATTGACCAGATTCCGTTGGAGCTAGATAGACTTCGCGTTCGTCTTGTACACGGCAGCCCGCGCAAAATCAATGAATATCTGTTTGCCGACCGGCCCGATGCCACCCTGCAACGCCTGCTGGATATGGCCGAGGCGGATGTGCTCGTCTGCGGCCACACCCATATTCCGTATCATAGGATCCTGCCGAGTGGACGCCATGTGGTGAATGCAGGCAGCGTGGGCAAGCCAAAAGATGGCAACCCTCAAGCTTGCTACGTAGTATTAGAAGCGGAAAACAGCGATCTTACCGTCACATTCAGACGCGTCCCCTATGATGTGGAACGGGCAGCACAGGCAATTGAAGGCAGTGATATGCCCAGCGAATATGCAGAGATGCTTCGAACTGGGATCGGATAATCCTGGATGCTGAGTCTGAGAGGCATTCACCCTAAATCCCAAGATTTCTGATAACGCTCGTCCTTTTCAGGAACTGCCTTATCCGCCGCAACACCCCGCTCCGGCATTCGGGCCGCAGGCGGGAAACTCCATTGCCGGGCCCTCAGCGTTGTGGAGCAGGAGCAGGCCCGAGGTCAGGAGCTGACGCGTCCTTTTGCTGTGACACTGCGGACATTCCGGTTCCAGTCCCGCCTCTTTTTCCTTGAATGTGGCATGCACCTCAAAGACAAGCTGACAGTGTTTACATTGATAATCGTAAAGCGGCATAAATACGACCTCCTTTAGCAGGTGGCATGGTTGGCGAATGTGGCAAAGTTGACCCCCAATAGTTCGCTGATTTCATTGTTGATCTCGCGCAGAAAGCTGACAGCCTCCTGCTGGGATTGGGCATACTCCATGATGACGGGGTTGCCTTGCACCCTTTGCTGAAGTAAGCGCAGGGAATCAACCTCAGCCTGGTTCACGCCGCCTTTTGACTGCATTTGGCGCACACGCGCTTGCGACTGGTTGAGTTGTTCCAGCAGAGTGCGTGCTTCGCGATCCGCGTTGAAACGGTCATGAGCCTGTTGGAAATGAATGAATGGTTCAGAAGCCAGGAGGTTGTCAATCAGTGAATGAGTGGCTTCCTGCAACGCAGGGGATAAAAATGTTTGCATGATGCTCTCCTACCCGCAACAACTCACGCCGCACGCGGCGGCATAGTTCAAACCGATGGATTCGGAAATTGCATCGCCCAATGTCTGGCACAAGGTAGAAAATTCCGTTTGCGTTTTGAAATACTCCTGCACAACGGGCTGATTCACAAATGCGCTTTGCAGGCTTTCCAGTTCAGCGCGTTGTTCCGCACTGAGCGCGTTGAGCATCAGCAGCGCGCGCAAGGAACTCTGCTTTTCCTGGTAGGCATTTAAGGCCTGTTGCGCGCTTTGATCCTGCCGAAACCGTTTGGTCGCCTGCTCGAAGGTTTTGAACTGTGGCGATTCGGCCAATACAGCGGCGAAGTCACGCGCCGACTGTCGTACCGCTGAGGTCGGCGCAATCTCGATGTCATCAAAAACTTTATTGTCCATGATCAACTCCATTAGTTCTCACCGCCCAAGCCGATTGTCGGCTGAGATATGTCATTTATTCAAGATTATTGCCAGCCAGCCTGCATGACCAATGGATTTCACATTCAATATCATCGCGCACTATGCAGTTTCCGTTTCCAGGATGGATTTGATCTTGCGCCGAATCACAGACACCGAAATCTTCCGGCCACTACTGACCACTTCACCCTCTATCATGACCAGGGGCAGCTGGGCGTTGTTGGGCATGGGTGGGCAATCCGCATCAAATAGATCATAATATTTGACCTGCACTTCGTCGCCGAAGCGCGCTCTTAATTGTCCTGCCGCCCAGGCAGACACCTCGCGCCACGAATCCTTCACGCCGTCCTTGCAGGCAATTGGGGCGCCGATGATTTGAACAAGAGCCGATTTACTCATACAGTCACTCTTTCCATGCCATACATCCGCTCGCCCAGTTCGGTCAGCATCTTCAAGCCTTTGATCTCATTTGGCAACAATGGGATTTGCACCAGCGGCACACTAAATCGTTCTGCAATTTCCTTGAGATATTTTTCCTGCATGTTACGGCGGGATTGCACAAAAGGCGTTGTGGATTGTTCGGGTGGGATCACCATGTTGGCAACCACCAACCCAGGCTGAACACCGACCGTCCCCAACTCCTGCGCGGCGCGCCAGGCTTCAAGAATAGGCGTGGACTCGGGATACATGACAAACGCAAACGTGCTTTGCTCAGGGTCGGACATCATCTCGATGACCTTCCCAAATCGCTCTTTCGCAACATCGTCCGCGGCAGTCCCATCCACCGAGGCAAAAACCTTCACGTCGATCTGTTTGCTCCAGTCAACGGGCAGTTCCAGCAGGCGCAGCGTATGGCCCGTCGGTGCAGTATCGAAGACCACTGAGTCCCATTCATCCTGCGAAGCGTATTCGATGAACTTATCGAATGCCGCCATCTCTTCCGTACACGGTGAATTGAGCTCTTCTTCCATCACCTTAATTGCAGATTCCGGTCGTCCGCGTTGACGAGCATCGTCGAGAATGCGTGTTTTATACGTTTCTGCGGCAGCTTTCGGGTCAATATTGACCGCCCACAGGTTGGGTTGTCCACTCACAGCGGTTACTTCATCACCCACAGGGGTATCCAGCACGTCGCCCAGGTGCGCGGCAGGGTCGGTGGTCAACAGCAACGTCTTGTGTCCCTGGCGCGCCAGCCAGACGGCGGTGACGCACGAGGCGACCGTCTTGCCGACGCCGCCTTTGCCCGCGAAGAAAACCGTCCGACGATGACTGTTCGGGGACAGCCGCGCCCTCACATCGTCGAGGGAGGAAGCGAAGGCTGCGTTCTGCAACGGGACCCTCGCCGCATCCTCAGACTTGGAGGCGAGTTCGCCATCGAAGAAAATTTTCCCCACCCGACGCAGTTTCCCCGCGCCCTTGATTTCGTCTGCCAGCAGGGTCATGCGCTGTTTGGGGAAAGCGAACTCGCGCTCAATCTGCTCAAGGTAACGCGCTTGCATTTCAGCACGCGCAGCAAACAGCGGATTCCGGGCACCTTCGGGCGGGATGATACCGTTGATGATCAGACCGAAATTTTCGATATCCAGTTTGGTCAATTCGTCAATCGCCCGGCGGGTTTCTTTGATGGAAATCGCCTCGGGATGCAGGACAAAAACAAAACTGGTCTGCTCGGACTGGCGCATAGCAGCCAGGGCGCGCTCGTACTTGTGCTTGGCGTCCTGAATGGCTGCCGCTGGACCCAGACAGGTCTGCCCGCTGCCTGCGCTGGCCGCGTCAATGGACTCGCTCCATTCAGCAGGCAGTTCGAGCAGGCGGATGGTGTGACCTGTGGGTGCGGTATCGAATATCACACTATCATAAGCTGTGCCATTATTAGTGGGCACATCCAGAAAATCCGTGAAGCGGTCAAAGGCGGCTACCTCCGCCGTGCATGGACCGCTCATCTGCTCCTCCATCACCTGCACTATCTGTGGAGGGAAGGCGGCCCGGATGGGCGCCATGGCGCGGTCAATATATTCCTGCGTGGCTCTGTCGGGGTCAATTTCCATCGC
>DATKED010000123.1:0-5090 GCA_035512375.1 Anaerolineales bacterium | reverse complement strand
TTCGCTGCGCCGTACGCTTTGATCTTGTCTTCGATGAGTTGTTGTTCTTTTTGAAACATAGGCTGGCTTTGAGATTATATCAACAGGGAATAAAAACGGGAGCCTTGCGACTCCCGTCTTTTTTGGAAACTAGAATAACTCGAATTATTTGGAGGTCTTCTTGGCCTTGGCAGGCTTTGCTGCTGCGGCAGAAGTTCCATCCTCGAATGAAGCGAGTTTCTTCATCAGGCGGCCCTTGCGGCGGGCTGCATTGTTTTTGTGAATGATGCCCTTTTCAGCAGCTTTGTCGAGGGCGCTGATCGCCTTCAAGATCGCTGTCTTGGTTTCGGGCTCATTTGCTTCAAAAGCTGCACGCGCCTGATTGACGGCAGTACGAGCGGCACCGCGGATATTGCGGTTGCGCAAACGGCGGCTCTCGTTCTGACGGTTTCGTTTGATTTGTGACTTGATGTTAGCCAAGGTCTTCCTCCAAAAAATTCTTGCCTTTCTTTATTGACGGCGATGTATTTTACATGAGGCGATAGGTTTTGTCCAGCAATTTTGTGGTTTGATATGTTGGAGTCACCCTCGCCTGACGCTGGTATTTCAACGACTGGAGTCGTTGACTCCAAGTTCTAAGGTCTTGCTGAGACAACTACGAAGTAGCCGCCCAGCAGACTCTCATCTGATGTCACATAAGCGATGCCGACGACGGTTGTATTTGCATGGAGGAGATCAGCTCTCGAAGTCGGATCGCCCATCCACCAATCGAACGCGGACTGCGGGTTGCCGCCATAGGCAGGGTGCAATGCGTAGAGATTTTCAACGACAAGTGATGCATTGAAGCCTGCTTCTTCCACGCGTTGTTCAGGCGTGGTACTATCCGGGCTGATATGGCTGAGATAGTTGTTACACAGCATATCCGTCGCATGGACTTCCGCCGCGGTAGTCAACTGCGCGTTAACACTCAAAGCTGGCAAGCCTACACTGGTGCGTTCATTATTGATCAATGTTTGTAGTTGGGTGACAAATTGTGCATTCTCATCGAAGGAACAGGTAGCAGTCCCACCGGGCGCGCTGGTCGATGCCGCTGACGTTGCTGCGGCAGTGGCTTGTCCACCTTCCACAGTCGGGGTAACCGGTGTCGATGTTGCGGGAAGCGTCGCGGTAGGTGTCACAAGATTAACAGGAATTTGCAGGGTTTGCCCAGCCTGGAGAGCGTTTGCATCCGCGATGGCATTTTCTTCGATGATGTCATCTGCCAGACTATTGAACCTGACCGCAATGCCAGCCAAAGTATCCCCGGGCAAAACTGTATACTCGATTATAGTTCCACGCGGCAGGTTTGGGGGGATGGGTGTGGTTGTTGGCAGGACGCTTCCCGGCGGCGGGATGCTAACAGTCTGACCAACAAAGATCACACCGGCGTTCGCTTCCATCACCTCTTGATTCTGATAATAGATGAGAAGGACTCCATCAGGTCCCAAATTGAACCTTTGCGCAAGGGCATCAAGTGAATCACCTTCCTGGATCGTGTAGTCAAAAGGTCCGGATGGGGTAGATGTCACGGTTTCGGTGGGCGTCTCTGTAATCGTTGGAGTTAGGCTGGGAGTGGAAGTATTCGTGGGCGTAAACGTAGCTGTAGCGGTAGGAGTTTCTGTTGCGAAGAACTGACCGAGCGGTTGATTCGGTCTTGTCAACCAGTAGATCAGCAGAACCAAGCCAAGCACAACCAGCGCGATCGCTCCGTACATCAGGAGCTGTCCCTTCTGCTGGCGTTTTTTACGGAAGGAATTGATGATATTGGATGCATTTGTTGGGGGTCGTTTCAACATGATAGGGTCCTTTTAGACAAGAGCGATATGGATTTTTCAATATCCCTCTCGCACGGAAAATAATTCTACCTGAAAAATGACGCTTGTGGCGTGGGGTTTAAAAAGGCTGCAGGGGTGACCCGTCCGTGAGGAGATTATCCTGCGCACGGGTCACCCCTGCGTATTTACTTATTTCATGTGAGCTTTGAGATATTTCCCCGTATAGGACTCTTTTACCTTCATCACCTGCTCGGGTGTTCCCTCAGCGATCAATTCGCCGCCTCGGTCGCCGCCTTCAGGACCCAGGTCGACTACCCAATCCGCAACCTTGATGATGTCAAGGTTATGCTCGATGATCAGAACAGAGTTGCCCGCTTCCACCAGCCTCTGCAGCACTTCGATCAGCTTGTGGACATCCGCCGCGTGCAATCCGACGGATGGCTCGTCCAGGACATAGAGTGTGCGTCCCGTTGCGCGGCGCGAGAGTTCCTTCGATAGTTTCACGCGCTGGGCTTCACCCCCGGATAGGGTCGTTGCCGGCTGACCAATGCGCACGTAACCGAGTCCAACTTCTTGCAGCAGCTTCAACTTGTTCATCATTGGTGGATAATTCTTGAACTGTTCCAGCGCATGGTCAACAGTCATATCCAGCACATCTGCAATCGAATGCTGATCCCGGAACAGAACCTGCAGCGTCTCGCGATTAAACCGCTTGCCATGGCAGACGTCGCAAGGCACATACACATCCGGCAGGAACTGCATTTCGATGCGCAGTTCACCCTGTCCCTGGCAGGCTTCACAGCGCCCACCATGTACATTGAATGAGAAACGCCCGGGCTTATAGCCGCGCACCTTGCTCTCGGGCAGCTCTGCATAGAGCTTTCTGATCTCATCGAACAAGCTTGTGTACGTTCCAGGGTTCGAGCGCGGCGTGCGCCCAATAGGCGACTGGTCAATGTTGATGATCTTATCGAGATGTTCAATTCCTTCGATGCGTTCATGTTCGCCTGCAGAAGTACGAGCGCCCATCAGTTTTGCAGCCAGCGCGCTATACAGGATATCGCTCATCAAGGTGGATTTGCCCGATCCCGAAACGCCTGTGATGCAGACCAAAGTGCCTAAGGGAATGGAGACATCGATGCCCTTCAGATTATTTGCGGAAGCGCCAACGATCCTCAACGCCTTACCGTTCCCCTCCCGCCTCTTCTTCGGGACTTCAACCTGCTTGCGCCCCGAGAGATATTGTCCTGTCAACGACTTGGGGTGCGCCAGAATCTGCTTCGGCGTGCCCTCTGCAACGACGCGTCCGCCGTGCTCACCGGCGGCGGGGCCCAGGTCCACAACCCAATCCGCTTCCCGGATCGTTTCATCGTCATGTTCCACGACCAAAACGGTATTCCCCAAATCCCGCAGACCTTTAAGGGTCGCGAGCAGTCTTGCGTTGTCGCGTGGATGCAACCCAATGGATGGCTCATCCAGCACATACAATACACCGACCAGGCGCGAGCCAACCTGCGTGGCGAGTCGGATGCGCTGCGCCTCGCCACCCGATAACGTGACAGCGGAACGATTCAACGTCAGATAATCCAGCCCAACATTGACGAGAAACGACAGACGTTCGCTTATTTCCTTCAGCACACGTTCAGCAATGGTTCTTTGCTTGGTCGTCAGCGGCGAATGTTTGCCGGAGATTTTCTTGACCCATTCGAGCGTGGCCAGCACTGGCCAGGATGTAACCGTGATGATGTTGACATCGTCCACGGTTACTGCCAGGGCGGCGGGATTCAGTCTCTTGCCCCTGCACGTTGGGCAGGGACGGTCTGACATGAATTCGTTGATCTTCTCACGGATGTATTCTGAATTGGTCTCACGATAACGTCGTTCCAAATTGGTGATCACACCTTCGAAGGCGCGTGAGAAACGGAACTCATTCCCGTTGGAGTTCCTATAGGTCATCTGGACCTGCCTATCGCCAGTGCCGTACAAAATGATGTTCATCTGCTCCGGCGTCAGTTCGCGCACAGGCTTGTCCAGGTCAATCCGATAAGCTCTTGCCGCGGCTTGCAGTCCCTGCCAGTAATAGCCGCCCTCTTCTTTGGGTCCACTCCACTCCATACTGGCAATCGCTCCCTCGTTCAGGGTCCGATCAGCGTCCGGGATGATGCGCTCCGGGTCGATCTCCAGCTTCGAGCCAAGGCCCTGACAATCCGGGCAGGCGCCCTGCGGTGTGTTGAAAGAAAAGGTGCGCGGCTCCACTTCTGAAATGGTCGTGCCGTGTTCCGGACAGGCGAGATGTTCCGAATAATTAATATCCTCTTCCTTATCCACAAGGTTGATGGAGACGTATCCTTCACCAAATTTGAGGGCAGTTTCCACCGAGTCTGTAATGCGGGTGCGTGCAGCCTTCAGGTCATCTTTATCCCCTTCATTGGAAATGACGAGACGATCCACAACAGCTTCGATGGTGTGCTGTTTGTAGCGGTCAAGGCTGATCTCATCGTCGAGGCTGTGAACCTGCCCATCCACGCGGGCGCGGGCGAAACCAGCCTTGCGGATCTCCTCGAAGACTGCCTGATACGTGCCTTTGCGGGCACGTACCAGGGGAGATAAGATCAGGATCCGTGACCCATCGGGGAGTTTCTCGATCTGGTCCACGATCTCCTGGGCAGACTGCTTCACGACCTCACGCCCGCAAATGGGGCAGTGCGGGATGCCAGCGCGCGCGAACAACAGCCTCAGGTAATCATAGATCTCGGTAACCGTGCCCACCGTCGAACGCGGATTGTGCGAAGTGGATTTCTGGTCAATCGAGACCGCTGGCGAGAGCCCCTCGATATGGTCCACATCGGGCTTATCCATTTGCCCGATAAATTGACGGGCGTATGCGGATAATGACTCAACATAACGGCGCTGACCTTCTGCAAAGATCGTATCGAAGGCAAGCGAAGATTTCCCGGAGCCCGACAAGCCGGTGATGACAACAAACTTATCCCGTGGGATCTCAACTGTGATGTTCTTGAGATTGTGTACGCGTGCGCCCACCACACGAATGGAATTGGATGACATATATTAACCTTCTCTGAGAGTGGAAAAGCGAATCGATTATAGCACATTTGTTTCATTATCATTCATTTGCGCGCGGATCCCTGCGCAGGCTTGTCCTGAGAGCAAAGCCCGAAGGATCCAACCTCGCAAGAACCGCAATCTTTCATTATACCAACCACAGTCAAGAGCGCTTAAATTCTGATTCAAGGCTCTTCGGGAATAGCCGTGAATTAGCCATATATGGTGGTGGCA
>DATKED010000122.1:0-14250 GCA_035512375.1 Anaerolineales bacterium | reverse complement strand
GTCGGTCCCGGGCGGGTCGCCCCTACGTAATCATTCGACTATAAGACGAGATGACTATTTTTGCAACTGGACGAAGGGGGAGGTTGAAGAAAACACGTCATGTATAATAAATCAAGTCCATTTAATGGGAGAGGTCGCCATAAGATGGAGTTTCCATATGAAACTTGAATTCAAGCAACTTAGCGAAATAGACTGTTCCGAATATATTACCCTAAACACCAATCCGCTGGTGCGGCGTCAGATGCCGCTGACCTCAGATAAGTTCGATGAGGAAGATTGCAGAGAATGGATCGCAGGCAAGGAGAAAATGTGGGAGGAGCATGGTTACGGTCCGTGGGCGTTCCTGGTGGACGGCAAATTCGCGGGCTGGGGCGGTTTGCAGCCTGAGGAGGTCGATGCCGATCTTGGGCTGGTCCTGCACCCTGATTACTGGGGGCAAGGGAAAGCCATCTATGAGGAGATCATCCGCCGCGCGTTCGGAGAAAGGAGACTTGAATCGGTGACGATCCTGTTCCCTCCTTCGCGGACGCGTATCAAGGGGATCCTGCGTCTCGGCTTCAAGCCTGATGGGGAAGTGGAAATCGCAGGCGAACGATTTATCCGTTACAGGTTATATGCGCCAGGAATTCAAGAGAAATAAACGCACCCAGGACGAGAGCTTCCGCCACCCGGCTCAGGAGAGTAAATGCCCAACAAAACACCCGCCATGATTTCCGCCATCTCGACCGTCCTCCTGCTCATCGTGCTTGCAGTTCTATCCCTGTTGATCCAGATGGTCGCGCTCAATGGCGCCAGCGAAAGGCAGGGAGTCACTGCCATGGGCATTTCACTTGCCTGTCAGGGGATCGTGCTGATCCTAGCCGGGATATTCGCCAGATGGTTTACCAATCTGATGATCACAAGATTCAACTGGAACCAGATCCTGGCTGTTATCATTGCTGTGTTTGTAAGTACGCTGGTTGGTGGCGCAATATCGTTTCTTCCCATCATTGCCTCTTTCCTACTGGCGGGAATACGATAATCCATGCTTCGGTAATAAAAGCAGGATGGTCATAATGTTAAAATTGATCATCACCTCGATACCATTCAGGAGACTGTCCTATGATCACTAGCATTGCATTGGGTTTGGTGGGACTTCTTTTACTTGCAATTGGCTACTTTTTATGGAAAGGCACAAAGGAGTTCGTTGACCAGGCGCGACCCGTGAAAGGCACAGTCATCCGTATTGTATCTGACAGTGAAGGCGCCTCCGCACCCGTTTTCAAATTCACTGCCTCAAACGGGGGTGTGATCGAGAAGCAGGAAAAGGTATACAGCAGCCCGCCGGGATATCAAGTTGGACAGACCGTCGACATTCTGTACGATCCCGGTAACCCACATGGCGCACGCCTCGCAAAGACTTCCAGCCTGTACTTTGCGCCGATCCTGCTCGCCGTGATGGGCGTCATATTCTTTGCCAGTGGCGCAGTAATGTTGGGTCTGAGACTCCTCGATCTGTTTTTCTAGCATCCAGCCTGTCATAAAAGGGAAACACACCAAATGTTCGAAGTGACCTCTGCATGGAAGTCCACCTATCCTGAAGCGCTTGCCGGTGTGCTGGTGATGCGTGCTGTTTCCAATCCTGGGCATCACCCCGCGCTGGAAAGTAAAAAAGCAGCGTTGGAAGAGGGATTGCGTGCTCAATTTTCCGGGCAGGACCGTGCGGCGATTGCAAGCCATCCTGTTTTACAGGCGTACGGCGAATACTATCGTCGCTTCAAAAAGACCTATCACGTCCAGTTGCAGCTTGAGTCGATTGTGTTGAAGGGGAAATCGATCCCAGGAGTCGCCGCATTGGTCGAAGCGATGTTCATGGCAGAAATACAGGATATGCTGTTGACAGCAGGTCACGACCTGGATGCCTTGCAACTGCCTCTCACGCTTGATGTCGCGACCGGGACTGAACGATATACTCTCCTGCATGGAGAGGAGCAGGTGCTTAAACCCGGCGATATGATGATCAGTGATCAGAGCGGCGTCATTTCGAGCATCGTGTATGGGCCCGATCAGCGCACACACATCACTCCTGATACGCAGAATGTGGTTTTTACGGTCTATGCTCCATCGGGAATTGACGAGCAAACAGTAATCAGTCATTTGCAGCGCATCCAGGAGAACGTCATCGTCTTTGCGCCACAGGCTCAAATCGAATCACTCGAAGTGTACACGGGGAAATAAAATAAGATTTGATCAGAAGTGAACATCATTTTCGTTTCACTCTGCTCTGCTGCACCTGACGTTTCGATAAGTAGCAGTATTATAAGGATAAGCAAAGAGGGCAGGTATAATACGGTTCAAGCAATTCAATCGACCAATTCGTAGACAACAAAGACTATCCAGTGACTCCCCCAAATATTGCCTACAGCACTGCTTTAATGGTGGCAGGGTTAATCTGTCTCGTGGCGGGGGTATTCGTTCTGCAAACGCGACGAATTTCTTCAGGTTCCATCCCACTTGGGATCCTTATGTTTGCTTTAAGCTGGTGGGACTTCACGTACAGTCTATTTTGGGCCGGCGCGCCAGCCCCATATGCCAACTTCTGGTTATACATCACGTATGTAGGAGCAGTCATTGTCCCTGCCGCGTTGATGCTCTTCGCAATACAAATATCTGGAATGGGACATTGGCTGAAAGTTCCGTTCCTCATTGCGCTGAGCATTGAACCCTTGCTTATACTGTTCTCTCTATTCACCGATCCATGGCATGGTTTGTTCTTTGACGGCAACCAAACTCAGAATATTGGCATGATCCTGGCTGCCGGTCCGGTTTTCTGGGCGAACGTTATTTATTCCTACCTATTCGTTCTAATTGCCTGCATCCTGCTCATACACAGATTCACTCAAACGTCAGGGATATATAAACAACAGATCGGGCTGGTTCTGATTGGAATCACTTTCCCATGGCTCAATAGCTTTATTTTCGTGTTCGGATTGAGCCCATTTCCCAATGCAGATAACACACCGCTCTCATTTTCGATTGCCGGTCTTGCATTCACCTATGCGCTACTCCACTATCGCCTTCTGGATATCGCCCCTATTGCCCGCCATGTCCTCATAGAGAACATGAGTGATGGGGTCATGGTCATTGATGCACGCAAACGACTGATGGATATCAATCCTGCAGCAGAAAAAGTCCTGGGATTACCAAGAAAGGCAAGGATCGGTGAGCCTGTTGAAAATCTTTTTCCCTCATGGCTAGATGTGGTCAAGTCCTTCCACGGTGTTAATGATACCCAGGCTGTCGTGCCCATTGGCGATCCGCCGCACACTTACTTTGATTTGAAGGTATCACCTCTCTATGACGACGAGCATCGCTTTCTTGGCCAACTTGTAGTCTGGCGTGACATTACCCCGCTAAAAAAGGCACAGGCAGAATTACGCGAACAAGCCATTCGCGATGCACTCACGGGACTGTACAATCGCCGTTATCTGAATGAGAGCCTTGAACGCGAGCTTGCGCGGGCGCACCGCGAAGAATCTCCGGTCAGTCTCGTGATGATCGATATTGATCACTTCAAAGATGTAAACGACACCTTTGGTCACAACACTGGAGATGCGATCCTGCAGAGATTTGCAACGCAACTCATGAACCAGACCCGTGTCGGGGATATTGTTTGCCGTTATGGAGGCGAAGAATTCCTTGTGGTTCTACCAAAGGTCACGGCCCAGAGCACTTACCGAATCGCCGAAAGATGGAGAAAGTCATTTCAAGAGACTCAGTTATCTCAACATATTAAAGAGATCAAAGCCACCATATCCTGCGGTATCTCGGAATTTCCAGTACATGGAAGTATGCAGGAAGAACTAATTTCCATCGCAGATAAAGCGCTCTATCATGCCAAACAATTAGGTCGTAACCGGGTGGTCATCTGGCAAAGTGAATTAGATACGAAAGTGAATCGAAAGAGTACAAAGAGCCAATAGATATTGTTGATTGCCGTGCAGAGGTGATTGAAATTTTAGAAAAAATGTTCTATAATCAGAGCATCATTGTCCAATTCGCTCTGAGATTGCTTCCCTGGTTTAGATGATCCTTCAACTCCACAAACCGATTTTTCCGCTAAACAAGTTCATCGAAAATTTGGTCTATTACGATGGGCTAACCACCGTCCACAACCTGGACCGGTTTCTGCCCGATGGCAATACCGAGATCATCATCGACCTGACCGATAAGCCACAGTATATCCACGACAACAAAACTTTAGAGAAAGTTCAGATTTGCCGCAATGCCTGGGTCAGCGGCGTCAGGACCCGGCCGATCACTATTCCTTCAGGCAGTGGAAGTAAAATGCTGATCGTAGCGTTCAAAAAGGGGAAGGCATTTCCATTTTATCCATTTCCAATACGCCAATCCTTATGCCTTGTAGAATGTTTCTCAAAATGACAGAAGCACATATTTTATAAGGAGATGACATTATGAGTTCCCTCGACAAAGCTATTCAAACCCAGCTTGAAAACATTCAAAAGAAAACGGGCAAGTCACTTGATGAACTGACTGCCATTATCAGGAAAAGCGGACTGACCAAACACGGTGAGATCCGCGATTACCTGAAGCGCGAACTTGGACTCGGTCACGGTGACGCGAATACCCTCGTTCACACTGTCCTTCAATCGGATGGTCAACGCGCGGCGGAGGGAAAATCCGGCGATGAAGTTCTGGATGAAATCTATTCGGGCGCGAAGGCACACATGCGCCCCATCCACGAGAAGTTGCTGAAGGAAATCAATAAGTTCGGTGAGTTCGAGATCACGCCGAAGAAGGGCTACGTCAGCCTGCGGCGCAAGAAGCAATTCGTAATGATCGGTCCCAAGACCAACACCCGCTTCGAGGTGGGCATCAACGCCAAAGAGCTCAAGAAAAACGCGCGGCTGCTGGAACAGCCCAAGGGAAGCATGTGCAATTACGTCGTCAATGTGGCCGACTCACAGGAAGTGGATCCTGAGCTGGTCGCGTGGATCAAATCCGCATTTGAACAGGCAGGATAACCTTATGTCTACTGAACAGGATTTCGCAAACAATCTATTTTTATTCATGGAAGAGACGTTTGAATCCAAACATCACGGTATTTACCTGGATAAAGGCACATCGCTCTTTGAAACGCTCGAAACTGTTTCTGCCGCAGAAGCCTCCATCCCCGTTGGGAGCAAGTGCGCTTCGCTCGCCGCGCAGGTTGCGCATGTCACGTTTTATATTGAATCCTTCGAACGGTATGCGTTGCAAGGCGACAACAGCCCGCGCGATTGGGGCGAGATCTGGCGTACCGTTGAAAAGGTCACGCCTGAAGAATGGGAGGAATACAAACGCAAACTCAAAGATGCCTACCTGCGCATGGATAAACTCTTCCGTGGAAATCCCTCATGGAATGATGACAGCATCGGAGGCTCGCTATCCATAGTGGTGCACACGGCTTATCATCTGGGTGAGATCCGCCAGGCATTGTGTACACTGAAATAGATCATGGCACTTGGAATTAAAAAAGCTTGGGCGAGGTTTTCACCTCGCCCAAGCAGACGTGCTCGGAGAAAAGATTCGTTATTGTTCGATTGCTTCACCCGTGGGAGACACGAGGAACCAGACGCTCCCCAGACCCTGCCCATTGGTATCACCAGGCGCGGTATCGTCAACGAAATAGTAAAGCGGCCAGCCGTTGTAGGTGACCTGTGTCGTACCATCGTCACGCGTGATCGTGCCTAACAGGGCTGCATCAACGCCTGCGCCAGCGACAGCCTCACCATCACTGAGAAGAGGGGGCCATTCAACCAGACAATCATCCATACAGGTGCTGGCACCACTATTCTGCGTGTCATTGGTAAACAGGTAAAGTGAACGACCCCCACCGTCCACCAGGGCAGAACCAAAGGTTCCGACTTCGCTGACGTTCACCATCGCGGCACCGGTGACCGGCACACCAGCAGTGGCTGGTGATTCAGTGACAGCCGGCATCTCGGTCGGTTCCATCGTCGGCTCGGTGGTTATGACCGATGGCTCAGTCGCGGTCGCAGCAGGACCGCAGGCTGTGAGCAGAAGAGCCAATACAAGCATGGCTCCCAGTAAAGTTGGATATTTCATTCTTTCTTACTCCTTTCGGACCAATAGGATTGGTTCGCCAATTATAAAAGTAAGATGTACTCGCCTCAATGGGGAATGTGCCTACATCATGGAGGAATACCCACCTACGCGCTAAGACAAGGCTTAACATTGTTTAGCTCAAATTAAGTTAAACAAGGCAAAAGAGACCCGTTTGTCAATGCCTGGTCTTTTTATGAGTTCAATCGGCTGGAAAAGGCTCGGCTTCTACGTCCGCTTCATCCCGAGACTGCGAGTTAGCGCGTCGGATAAAGAACAGTGCGGGCGTGAGAAGCAAGCCCGAGGTCACGAGAGAAGCGACTGCGGATCCAACCGAGGCGATCACCGCGACAATCGGTCCGCCCACCACCTGACCAATGGCGTCCACCTGCCCGAACATCGAATGGACGGTTGCCCGTACCTGCGAATCCAATTTTTGATTGATCCATCCAGTCTGCAGAGGGATGTGTACGTTGCGCAGGACACTGACGGTGAGATACAAAACCAGACTAAGAAGAAGGAACGGGGAAAGCGCAAACCAGATCAAGGCAACAGAAATGGCTCCAGTGACAAACAGCACTGCGCGCCCGATTGCAAGCAGACTCGTCGAATCGACTCGCTTCTCAACAAAACGGACGGCGAGGATCGTGAGGACGGCACCTGCCACGCGTAATAATGCAAAGAACGCCACCTGATTATTCCCAAAGAGGATCGGTAACTCGAAATTATCCAGCAGGTGCTTGACCCATAATCGGTCGAAGCCTTCGCTATACAGGCCGTAGAACAGACCGATGAACACGATGTTCATGAGCCGTGGCCGCGAACGGACTGCATCCGCGCCGCGTTTGAAGGTATGCCACATGTGCTGCCATGTATTGCGATCTTCTCTTGGCGTGGGATGAAAACCCATTTCAGGCATGATGACTGCCAGCGCAATGCCGGTCAGGATCACGCCCAGCGCGCCGACTTGAATGGGCAACGCAACATTATTTGCGCCTACAAGAATAGCTGCTCCCATACCAATGAGAGAAGCAAACAAACCGACTTGTGTCCCGCGCAGGAACAGTTTGTTGGCAGCCCCTTCGCCGACCTCATCTGTGATCCATGCCTGGGTGGCGCCCGAGGTGAAGGTGTAGCCCAAGCCCCAGATGACCTGTGCCAGCAAAATAGGCAGGAAAGCCGGAAAGAAACCTTCGACCAGAAAGCCCAATCCCATCAATACATAGCCGATAATGATGGAGAGCCGGCGCGAATACACATCTGCGACGATACCGGTTGGCACTTCGAATACGAAGGCCGATACCTCAAGCGCAGTGCCGACGAGGATAAGCTGCACAGGGGTCAAACCAGCGACTGTCGCTTCATACAGCGATGTGGTGACGAACATCATCGCAAAGAATGCAGACGCGCTGAATTCGATAAAAAGATAAACAAACCTTGCGTTTAACTTTAAGTTGGAAAACATGTTAACCCGTTGGCAAAAATGATGAAGATGGAGTCCAAGGTCTCCAGACTTTGGGGATTCAACGACAGCAGTCGTTGGACTCCATCAAGCTCCGATCAAGATAGCGGCAAAACATCCGATAGTTTTTTGGGGAAGAGAATGTTGATCAGGGCGCGTACGTCCTCGCCGTCACACCAACAATCGGCAAAGGTATATTCCAACTCACCATAACTGCGATAGCCAAACAAGATTTGCAGGAACGTCAAGTCAGGGAAGGCAATCATACCGCCATCCTCCGGGGTCGGCTTCCAGGACTCGATCGTGGTGAGCCTCCCCTTTTCGATGACCACTCGCAGACCCTCACGATAAAAACTGATCTTGATCTCACGGCTGTGTCCCACCGCGATCGACTCAGCTAGCCGCTTTTCGAGCGCGGGCGTGATGTGATTCAGGAAGCCTGGCAGGTCTGGCACGCGCAGATACCACGAATAAGGTTCAAATATGGATGGCAAATTCTTTCCGAGCGCCTCATAGGCGGGGTGTTGTGCGCCAAGCAACAGGCAAAACGATGTGCAGGCTTTTCCATCGCGGCGGGCATATTCCTGACCCTTGTCCCACAGATAACGCACCACGCCGGGCGTCACATCCAGCCAGGAAACACCAGGCTTGAGTTCGTACCACATGGCGGTTAATCCCTTGCTGCCAAGAATATTTGGATGCTGGAAATATCCCACCGGCTCACCTGTTTTGTCTTCGATGATAAGCGTGAGATAGTGATTGACATTATTCTCACTTCGACCGTTCAATTCGTACTCGAAGATCTCGGGGGTGCGCACACAGGCAATTGCAGAGCGCTGGAGGGCGTATGCATACACGTCAGCAATAACCGGCAAATCTTCTTCCGTCGCAAGGCGGATGCGATACGGTTCCACATCGCCATCCTTTAGCTTTGGCACATTCGATTCATAGCCAACGCGCCGGCCCGCCAGGTCCAGCGCCATCTCGTAACCGAACAGACGATAATAGTATGGGATGCCTGTAATACCCTGAGCCATGTCGCCGCGTTCTGCGCTCCACTTGTGGATCTCTTCGAACTGGGCGCGCACGAGTCCGCGGTTGCGGAATTCGGGCAGGGTTCCCACCAGCTCGGGCCGCCCCACCCGGAACTCGATCCCCTCATACGTCCATGTTTGTGGGATGAGGTTCATGGATGAGACGATGCGCCCGGCGGCAGTCTCTTGGACGATGGTGAAATCATCCGGGCTGAGAGTCGGGTGCGGGCACGCCAGCAGATCGCGGGTCCATGCCGCGACACGTTGTCTATCCACTTCATTCTCGCCATGAATATTGCCGTTGAACTCTGCCAGCGCTTCCGCGTCTTCAGGCGTGGAACGGCGCATGACCAGTCCATTACCCAGGTCACGCAAGATAGTTTGTGATTTGGTGAACATAATGTGTCCTGTCGGGCGAATGCCTGTAAGGGACGGTGGTGCCCGCGCAGGAGGGTCGCCCTTATAAAATTTCTTTGAGTTGCTTCAAAGCAGTCTCGGGGTCTTTGAAATAGATTCCTTTCATGCCGACTTTTTCACAACCTTCGATGTTGACGTGGAAGTCGTCCACGAAGACAGCTTCGTTCGGACTCACCCCAAACTGCTCCAGGGCAATTTGGAAGATCTTTGGTTCGGGCTTTGCCACGCCCACCTCCGCAGAGATGATCATCTTGTCGAAGGTATCGTCGAATTTTTCCCGAACGATGAAATCACGCAAGTCGCCCCAGGCGTTCGAGATGAGTCCTGTTTTATATGTGTCGCGCAGAGATCGAATGTACTCCAACAAAGTACGGTCAACGATGTCTCCCGCAAAGAATTCCTCGCGTATGGCTGATAGCTCGGAAGCCGGTCGTTTCAGTCTCTGTAGGACAGAGGTCCAGTGCTCTTCTGAGCTGATCTCGCCAAGAGAGGCTCTGTAGCCAGTCTCGCTATCGAAGACAATCTTGCTCAGATCGTCATAATCCATGCCAAGCTTTTCAGCGAGTTGCTGCCGCGGCGCCTGAAACTCGGTACGGACGATGACGCCACCGAGGTCGAAGAAGACAGCTTTGATGCTCATTTGCTTTTTTTCGTCGTTCCTTTTGCAGCGGGCTTTTTCGTAGTGGTCTTCTTCTTCTCAGCAGACGGTGTGGTCTGTCGTGTGGCCGTCTTCGGTTTGGATTCTTCCGCCGGGACAGCAACAGGCTTCGGTTTCGACCCGCCTTTTTTCGCAGGGGCTGGTTCAGGTGTGGATGTGGCTTCAGCAACGGGCGCGGTTTCAGCCGCCGGCAGGGGCGCTTCCGGTTGTGGGTTCCTCTTCATCTCTGCTTCGAATTCCTTGAGCGCATCCCGCCAGTTGGGCATGGCCATTTCCAACCGCTGACGAGGGATCTGTGTAGCGCGCCGGCAACGAGGACACTGCGCGTCGTAGTGAGTCAATTTCTTTGAGTCTACTTCCTGCATGGCATCGAGCATGGCTATGCGGCTGAGGGTATAAGGTGTCTGGCAAAAAGCACAACGGATATTCATATGTACTGTACTCCTTGTGTATCAATTTATTCCTGGAGGGATTGTACACTGATTTCCGTGCCCGCACGCAATTCCTTCTCATACAGGTCAAATGCATTATGAACATGCATGCCGGCATTTTCGTAGAGACGCAACGCGCCCGTCAGGTTTTGCGCATCCACGCCCAGACCCACCTTGCGCTTGCCGCGTCGGTAGAATTCGTTGAAGGAGTGCCGCAACAAAGCGAGCCCAATGCCACGTTTGCGCCACGGACGACGCACACCCAAAGTACCTACCCATCCGAGGTCCGGGTCTTCATAGGAATGAGGTCGGCAGAGGTTAATGCCGGCAATTTCCCCGGAGGGTCCGTCCAGCGCCAGGAATAGTAAGGTTGGGTCGAAACCTTCATATTCAAGCTGGAAATGCTTGAATCGTTTAAAGCCTTCCTCAAATGGTTCTTCGACAAACCCGAAGTGATCACGGAAAGAATCGATTTCCGCACGATAGACTGCTTCAGCATCTGTCTCCGGGTTATAAGTACGAAGCGTGATACCCTCGGACCACACTGGTTCAGGGACCGGTCCATCCATATGGATCGCCATGCGATAGGAGCTGCGGATGTAACCATAGCCCATAGCCTCGAATAGCTTTCTGGATTTTTCCGCCTTGTTATAGATGCCGACGCGCGGCGCAAAGCGCAGACCGTCCGGGACGCTTTCGAGAGCCCGCAGGGCGCGTTCCTCACCCCATCGCAGCATCCATGTGCCGATACCCAGGCCTTCATATTCTGGATGGACGCGTCCCCAGATCCACGGGTGGACGGGCGGTTTGGCAGTCGTCCAAACTTCGATGTAGCCGACCATTTCTCCATTTGGCGCACAGACCAGACGGATATCCTCCGCCGGGTCGAAGCCCGGCGATTTCCATTCATTGCGGATGGCATTTGCATCCGTGATCTCATGCTCTTGAATGACAGACTGTGACCATGCATTGAATAACTTGAGGGCCGGCTCCACATCTTCCAGACGCGCACCACAAACGGTAAAACCTTCGGGAAGGGAAATTCCCAACTTTTCCTGCAGATCTGTTTTCATTCTTTCTCCTGTTCCTGCTCTTCAGGCTCGCGGCCCGAACGCAGTTCTTTTTCATAAAAAATATATTCATCCGCGACATGCATTCCTGCCTTTTTATACAGACGGGTAGCGCCAGTGGGATTTTTCGCATCCACAAACAGACCAATGGTCTTGGTGTCGCGCTTATAAAACTCAGCAAACGAATGGAGAAGCAACGCTTCGCCCAATCCACGTTTGCGCCAGGCGCGGCGGACTCCCAGTGTTCCGACCCAGCCATGTCCCATGCGATAACGGCAAAGGGCGTAACCGGCGATCTCATTACCATCCCAGGCGACAAACCATAAAGAGGGATCAAAATCTTCGCGCCCTGACCTGTGGTGCTGCCAGTGTTCGAACGTCGTGGGTGTGTGCCCCCAATGATCGCTGAAGGCTTCTTCCTCCACTTCGTAAAGCGCGTAATTATGCTCCTCCAGCACAAAGGGGCGGAGTTCGATCCCTGTGGGCAAGACCGTAAGACGCGGAGGCTCATCCAAATTGATCTCCATGCGCCATGAAAAGCGGATCGGACGATATCCCTCCGCCTCATGCATTTGGCGGGAGACTGTATCTCCCATCATCATGCCGTTGCGTATGAATACGCGCAGGTCCGGTTCGGCAAGTTCCAGCTCTTCCTGAGCCCGCGCTTCCAGCACACGCAGCAGCGTTGTGCCAATACCACGTCCCTTGTATTCGGGATGAACATAGCCATCTCCCATGAATGCGGCGTGTGCATATTCGTTATTGAATTCCTCATAGCCAACAATTCGTCCATCCACAGTTTCGACGATCCAGGCATTTTTCTGAAGCTCGTAACCGGGAGTATTCCATTCCCGCTCCAGTTCCTCAGGCGTCATCGCCACGGTCGGGTCGCCATCTGCTGTGCAGACCTCTAGCATGAGCTGAGCGACAGGCTCCACATCTGTCAACCGAACAGGACGTAACCTCAGAGTTGGGTCGAGAAGAGTTTCATTAAGTTGTAGTCTGGTATCCATTTTGTTCCATCCATTCTTCGCGCAGGATGCCCATGTAAATTTCATTCCAGCGGCGTCCCTCGCGTTTCAGGAAATTGCGCAAATGTCCCTCATGGCGGAGGCCCGCCTTTTCATAGGAACGGATCGCGCGCGGGTTATATTCAAAGACGGTCAGTGTGACGCGTCGCAAGTTGATCTCAGTAAAGGCAAAGCGTAGAAGAATATTCATCACGTCCGTACCAAAACCTTTGCTCCAATATTCGGTCTCACCAATGCCAAGCCCCACGAACGCATCACGTCCTGGCCAGTTCACCACATCGAGCCCCAATTCACCGAGCAGCTTGTCTTCAGCCAGTGTGCGGATACTGAAATAATAATGCGCAGCCGATACCTCTTCGGCTTCCTTTTCCATCCACTTGGCATTGCTCTTCACAGATTGCATGGGCCTTGCGGACGAATTTAGTAAACGCACATATTCCGAATTGAGATTCCAGCGTGCAAAAGCTTTACTCATTTCTTCGGGGTCAAAGGCTGACAAGCGGACAAATTTTCCTGCAAGGATATCTTTCATTTGTGATCTCCATTCTGCATCTGCAGCCATTCCTCTCGCAGAATGCCCATCCAAAACGAATCATAACGTTTGCCTTCGCGCGTTACATCCTGACGTGTACGACCTTCGAGTCGAAAGCCGCACTTCTCATAGGACCGCAACGCGCGCGGGTTATATTCATGCAGACCCAGCGACACGCGCTCCACACATAATTCGGTAAAGGCGTATTGCAGGCAAAGCCTCACCATATCTGTGCCATAGCCTTTGCTCCAATCTTCACGCTCACCGATGCCCAGCCCAACCCAGGCTTCGCTGTGGATCAAATCCACCGACATGCCCAGGAAGCCGATATATTTATCCCCAGCCAGAGTACGAACCGAAAAAGAATATCGTTCTGGTTTGAAGCTTTCCGTCTGCTTTTCAAACCATTCCTTGATCACCTTCTCGGAAAATAAGCGGGCAGGGTCGCCGTCAGCCAGACGGTGGAATTCCGAATCACGCTGCCAGCGGACTTCCGCTTTGGCGCGCGTCTCCGGCTCCTCCAACGTAAAGCGGACCAGTTCTCCGCGGAATAGATCTTTCATGGTTCCTCCGACACTCGTGCCTTTGTCGCAGACATCCGCCATTCGTCATTCAGCAAGCCAAAGACGTAAAGGTCCCAGCGCTGGCCATCGCGTTCCAACGACTTACGGCGGCAAACTTCCTGAACAAAGCCGAACTTTTGCAACAGTGCAATGGCGCCTGTGTTGTATTCCGGCACAATTGCACTGACGCGGAACAGGTTTAGCTCAGCAAAGGCAAAGCGCAGCAACATCTGCAGCGCCTGTGTGCCGTACCCTTTTCGACGATCCTCAGCCGCACCGATGCCAAGACGGATCCAGCCGTTGCCATTCGTCCACTCGATCCATTGGATGACAGCCCTGCCGATCAGGCGATCATCCTCTTTGGCGCGGATCATGAAGTGATACAGGTTCTTGTCTTCTTCAACCTGCTTCTCCAGTTTTTCATATTGCTTCTTGAGCAGCGCCGCAGACATGGGCCGTGCAGGATCAGTCTCCATCAGACGCATGAATTCAGAATCGTGCGTCCATTTCGATTCGACCTCCGGGTCCTTCTCGTGGTCAATCGGACCCAGGCAAAGATCCTGGCTTTCAAATAACTGGGTTTGAATATCAAACATGTTGCCTCCGAAAAAATCTAGTCAAAAAATACAGCCCCGGGCTTTGCCCATCGCTGCTGATGAATCAAAACAGCCACGGGCGAGTGCACCGTGGCTGTCGTTCTTTTACATTGCGTGTAAATTAACGATGAGCAGGCGCACTACGCGAATCAAAAGAACTATTAGCGGTGAAAAAAGCCTTGCTACGAAACTTGCTTATGTTCATTGCCATCAGTCGTGCGCCTCCTTTCTTAGAAATTTCTCACATTCAAAGTGTAACACGCTGTTCGATTTTCCGTCAAGTCATTAGTGACAAAGGAAGGTGGTACTTATGGTTACCTGGAAAACTGATGTTGATACCATCCCTCTTCA
>DATKED010000121.1:0-6947 GCA_035512375.1 Anaerolineales bacterium | reverse complement strand
TCGCCTGTTCGCATAAGTGACAGTCTTTCCGCGTGTAGAGTGTGACAGTAAGCATGATGAAATAATCAGAACCTATAAACCGAAATCGATCCAGAAGAACTGACCAGCCAGCGCGATCCGTTCGAAAATGCCAGCGAAGAGCAGGACGCCAAGAATGACCAGGATGACGCCCATACCGATCTCAATGTAGTGCATGACCTTACCATATTTTCGCAGCGTGATCGAAACCCATCCCACACCCAGCGCAGCGACCAAAAATGGAATCGCCAGTCCCGCCGAGTACGCAGAGAGAAGTGACACACCCGTCGAAACGGAGCCACCATTCAGCGCAAGGGTCAGGATGGCACCAAGCACCGGTCCCACGCAGGGTGCCCAGCCTGCTGAGAAAAAGACGCCCATCAATGCCGAAGACAGGTAGCCCCACTTGCGGTCAGGCACTTGCTGGACGCGCGTATCGTATTCCAGGAATGGAATGCGGAAGACGCCGATCATATGCAAGCCAAAGATGATGACAACGATCCCACCCACTTTGGAGAGAACGAAACGAAGATCAAACAGCAATCGTCCAAAAGCAGATGTGGCAACTCCCAGCGTGATAAACACCATGCTGAATCCAAGGACAAATGCCAATCCGTGTGTAAAAGTGATGAAGCGGTTGTTCACTGTCACTTCGCCGCCTGCGGCGCGCCCACCCAGGTATCCGATATAGGCAGGAACTAATGAAAATACACACGGCGAAAGGAAGGATGCCAACCCCGCCAGAAATGCAAGTCCGATGGTGACCTGTGCAATATCCATGCAACTCCTTCTAAAACTTTGTCTCTGAACTCACCACGATCGTGCCGTGATCCGGAAGGGAGACTCGCACTTCACTTTGCGCCAGGGAAACGTAGGGTGTGGTCCAGCGGAAGATCCATTTTGCATCCTCCGGTGTGACGTTGATACAGCCATGCGAGCGCTTCTCCCCGAATGCGCTGTGCCAGAATGCTCCGTGGATGGCAACCCCATCACCGCTAACCATCGTAGACCAGGGGACCGCGGGTGTTGAGTAGCCGGATTGAAACGTGCCCGCCGTCATGTTCAGAGACATGATCTTCCAGTGTGTGAGCAAATTTCCCACCGGCGTGGCAAGCTCGTCGCTCGGCTGCCCGGTGCTAAGATCAATACCTAACCCACTGGAAATGCGGCAAAAGTAAACCTCGGTGCTGCCTTCGTAACAGGACAAGGTTTGATAGTCCAGATTGGCTTCGATCTTTTTCTCAGCCGGGTCAACGTCCGGGCTGATAGGCGCGACATCCTCTTCGGTTAGCATTTTGAATCCTGCGCCATCTCCCCAAAAGTACTCGCCGGAAGCACCATAGCCATAACCATGTCCGTTGGCGCCTTCATTCCAGCGATATTCCACGAAACCATTGCTAGTGCGGATCTGGTCGATCCACACGACCTGACCGTAATATAAACGCGGCGGAAAGTTATAAGCAATGTGATCCTGCATCCAGGGGGAAGCCACCACACCCTCATGTGCCAGATCAACATAGGGAACGGTTACTTCTGCCCAGAAGCCCAGCTGCCCGGCTGGCATTTCGTTAATGGGCGTATTGGGAAGGTTACGCGTCGGCTGGAGGACGGAGGAATAAATATAGCCTTGAGGGGTTTCCACAAAGCGTTGATTGGTCAAGCCAGTAACGTTGCCCACAACTTGGCGTCCCCATTCGACCAACATGTCTGCGTCTAATTTGCCAATAACGTTGTTAGGGTCATCCGCAGGGCTGCTTCGAAGGTTGATACCTGGGTCCACGGTGCGCCCGATGATCTCGCTGCCCGGAAATTGAGGCAATCGTTTGGGAATTGATAGATATTCAAGGTCGAACGCTCCGTAAGGTTTGAAAGCCAGCGCCCCCAAACCAAGACCTGCGATTTTGAGAAAGTCACGACGAGAGAGGTTTTGATCCATTGATTATGCCAATTCGTGTCGTTGCGAGACGGTGTCTTTCCGTCGAAGCAATCTCCGCGCACATCCGGGGATTGCTTCGCTTACCCGCACTTACGTGCGGTGCAGGTGTCGCTCGCAATGACATAAGGTGTATTAAGGATAACTGCAAACAAGAGGCTAGTCAACGCTCGAGTGAGAATTGATTAATCTGCGAAAAAATTCTTCAGCGCGCGCAGGCATGACACACTTACTTTATGTCCAACTTCATCTTCACAATAGGTAACCTTCGCGCCGGCCTGCTCGAGAATTTCAATCGAGGCGCGGGCCTGGTCGACCGTCACCATTTCATCCTTCGTTCCATGCGCAACAAAAAAAGGCTTTCCCTCTAATGGACGCTGCGAAAGGAGCTCATCTAACCCGCCTGGAACAAACCCCGCCAGGATTCCCACCTTTCGGATGCGCTGCGGATACAGGAATGCCAGCAAACTGGACATGGCCGCACCCTGGCTGAACCCCATAACATCGAAAACGCTCGCATCCAGTCCAGCCGACGCGGAATACCCATCCACGAGGTGGATCAACGCTTCGGCGGAAGGCCTAAGCTGTTCAAGGCTGGGAGAGTCAAGTGTCCCCGCCTGAGCCGGGTGCCAGGAATATCCGCCCTGCTCCATCTGCGATGGATGGGGCGCACGCGGCGCCACCATCCAGTAACCACGCGCTAGATTCTGCGCGAAGACCCACATCGAGTTTTCGTCGCCGGTCAAACCGTGGATCAGGAGCATCAGTCGAGGCGAAGAGTGAGCCGATTCGTGAATCCGCAGCGTCCAGTCCTCGAACGAGATCAGCGCTGTGTTATTTGGGTCGGGCATGTTTGAGTATCCATTCGATGGCGAGGAAAATAGAGAGGATGATGATCACCGGGAAAAGCGCCGCCAGCAAACAGACGAAGCCCATACCGGCCGCGCCCTCACCGTAAAAAGCCCAGATCAATGCAACACCCACAACGAACAACAGGATAAACGCTCCCAATACCAGGCGCACGTTTGTTTGTTTTGCGTACTCACGTAAATCTTTCACTTAGAGACTCCTTTGATTATAGACACCCATGGTTCGCCGCCAGCGGTTCCGCCATGTGAATAGATTTCTTAGTTGAGGCAACGCCGCTTCAACAGCTTCCTCGCCCTTTTTTGCCACTGCATGCACATCCACGACGTCCAGTGTATCGATGTCGTACACCTGTGGCCGAATGATTATTTCTGGACGGTCCACTTCCAGCCGATATTGTGTCACAGCACGCGAGGTAATGTCAAGAGAGCGCGAAAAGATATCCCAGACCGAGTCGTATCGCATTTTACTTAATAGACTGGAGACAATTCTTCCAGCCCAATATTTCTGAAATGGGAGACGCCAGGATTGTGCAGGAATGCCCATGGGCATGGTCAATACGACCGCTACAACCGGTAACTTGGGTGCAAGCATACGAGCGGGCGCCACGGGGACGGGATCGAGCGTTCCGCCATCCACCAACTCGAGACCGTCCATATAACGGGCGGGGAAGACACCCGGCATTGCAATCGTGGCAAGCATGGCATCTACAAGGCGTCCTTTCGACAAGAGGACTTCTTTGCCGCTTTTCAGGTCTACCGCAGTGAGCACACAGGGCAGTTTGAGATCAGCAAAAGTGGCATCGCCAATCGCCTCTTCGAGGAGGCGGGTTACACCTGCCAACCCCATCAGTGAGGGACCATCGTTCGGCGCATGACCATAGAATTGAGTCTGATCGGCCGAGGCGAAGATCTCTTCGATTTTATCCGGTGAGTATCCCAATGCATAAAGGACAGCGATCAACCCTCCGAAACTTGTACCTGCAACCCCTCTGATGCAAAAACCTTCCTTTTCAAGCCGGCGGATGACTCCAATATGTGAATTCCCTTTGGAGCCACCGCCACCAAGTGCTAATGTAATATCCATGATTATTTGCTCAACCTCCTGTTATGCTATACTCGAAACGCTTTATCTCAACCTCATATGGAATGCTCTAAAATTTCCATGGACTTCAACCTGAACGCATTGCCAAACACTTCGTCCATACTTCTATGACATCTTCAAATCGACTATCTTACATCACCGGCCTGGATGGTATTCGGGCCGTGGCGGTGATGGCTGTCCTGTTCTATCATGCCAACCATCCCTGGGCGCTAGGGGGATTCTTGGGCGTGGAGACTTTCTTTGTCCTTTCCGGGTTCCTGATCACATCTCTCCTGTTGGCTGAGTGGCATTCCACCGGCAGGATCAATCTCAAAAATTTCTGGCTGCGGCGCGCCCGAAGGTTGTTACCGGCTGTATGGCTGCTGCTGTTCATATTGCCGGTATTGGCAATCCTGTTTGCACGCGATACCCTGCCACGTTTGAAGGAAGATATTCCAGCTGCCTTATTCTATATAACGAATTGGGTATATATTGTTCGCGAAGTGCCTTACTTCGAGTCCTTCGGGCGACCACCCCTGCTCCAGCAATTGTGGTCGTTGGCAGTAGAAGAACAATTCTATTTGCTATGGCCACTGATCCTGCTAGTGCTGCTGCGTACCCTAAAGAATAACCGCCATAGACTCTTGTCAGCCACTTTTGTCATGATCGCTCTTGCTTCCGTCTGGATGGCAGTGCTGTATTCCCCGGCTGCAGACCCTTTGCGCGTGTACTACGGCACCGATACTCGCGCGGCTGGATTCCTGGTGGGAGCAATGCTGGCCATGATCTGGTCTCCCTGGCACGCTTCGCAGTCGCGCGCATCCGGCAGGGGGATATTCGAGACGCTTGGATGGGGTGGATTGATCGCTCTAGTGATCCTCTATAACCGACTTAACGAATTCCAGCCCTTTTTGTATCGGGGAGGGATCCTCGTCACAGCACTTGCGAGCGCCTGCTTGATCGTGGGCGCGTCCAGCCCAACCACATGGATCAGTAAGATCCTCGAAACGCCGGTTTTGCGCTGGATAGGCTCGCGAAGTTACAGCATTTATCTATGGCACTGGCCGGTGTTCATGCTGACCCGCCCCGGCATAGACATTCAACTGCCCGTTTTGCTCATACGAGTAGGGCAGGTAGCTGTTACGTTCATCCTCGCAGAACTTAGCTATCGCTGGATTGAAGTTCCCGTCCGGCACCAGGGATTCCGGGCAAGCATTCGCTCTTTCCAAGGGACCTTGCGGCAATGGTCAATGCCACAAAAACTGAGCGCTGGAGCCGGTGTTATTTCTGCAAGCCTGCTTTTGATATGGCAGGGAACGATCCATCAGGTCACTGCCAGTCCACCACCCGAAGCTACGCCGATAGCGCAAATCACATTATCCGTATCGGTGATTAATACAACCCCAACCCCTGACCAACAAGCACTTCACCCATCAACGGAAGTGGTTCCCACACATACAGGGACCCCTGCAATCGATCTGCCGCGCGTGACACTGATCGGCGATTCGATCATGCAGGGCGCGGCTCCCATGATCGAAGATGTATTGGGTGAGGATATTTACCTGGATGCAGAGCGTAAACGCAAGATGGAGGATGTTCCAGCCTTAATCGAGACACTTTACAACGATGGGCACCTATCGCAGGTCGTTGTGATTCATTTGGGCAGCAACCGTCCGTTCGAAGCACCCGTTTTCGACGAGGTAATGGAAACATTGCTCGCTCATCAAGTGGAACGAGTGATCTTTGTCAATGTCCATCGTCCCATCGGCTGGGAATACTATATCAACCAGAAATTCGTCGAAGGCATCGCGCGCTGGCCCCAAGCAGAGCTGATCGACTGGGACGCGCTTGCACACAGCCAGCAAGGCTGGTTCATCAAAGACCAGACTCACTTAAGTTATAGGGGAAGCGGAGCGTACGTCGACGTGATCAGGCAGAGACTGGAAGCACAACCACAAACTATCACTAGGGATAGGAAGGATTTTCCACCTTGATGGACACTGGCAACGTTGCTCCAAAGGGTGTGCCGCCCTGGTCACTAAACCGCCAGGAGGCAGTGTGCGTGCCGTTACTATTGGGCGCATCCAGATCCACGGACAGGGTGGTCCACTTGTACGGCGGGATGACTTTACTTAGTCTCCCCGGGGATCCGCCCATCCGATTCCCACTGACAAACGCAAGGTGATGCAAATATACCCAGTCACAGGTCCCATTGTTTTCGACCTGCCAGTACTGTGTGAATTCCTGGCCTGGAGCGAAGGGTCCTTCTGGTACTGTGTAACTTGAGATCAGCCTGAGATTGTTACACCCAACCGCCAGTGAGGCGGAGCTTGGCGTGAGCGTATAAAAAGTTCCTGTCGCGATCGGCGATGCAACAAGCACAAAAGGCTGTGTGGCAAGAGTTGTTGAGGAGGTCAGCGTGAGAGCCGTCGAAGTGGGAAGCAATGTATTCGTCGGCAAGGGTGTATTGGTTGCAGAAGGAGCCAGCGCCGTCTGGGTCTGAAAAATGGACACCGCCATGGTTTCAGCGCCAGCTGCAACGGTGGCATTGACATCCGGTGTAGGTTCGCCTGCAGCAGGCTGCCCGCCACAGGATGCCAGGAGCATTCCGATAAGCAGTAATGGTATTAACGAGCGTGTAGCAAAGTACATCATTCACCTCATGTGTGATTTTTATGTGGGTAACAAACTTCCAAGTTTTGTCCATCAGAATAATATTCCTGGAATACGCAGGAAGCATTATAGCCAATAAATATACCCTGTTTCAGGCCTTCCAACCGACGCCTCCGCTACGCGAAGCCTGCAACCAGCCGACAGATTCACCTCGGTATCAGGTCCTCGGCGCAAGAATCACGCGCGAGGCTTCACGCTGAAGCATCGCGCGCAAGGACTGGGGAGAAGCGCCGAAGATATGGTCAACCCGCACAATTCCGCTCTCACCAACGCGGAGAGCTACAGCAGGCTGATTCTCTTCACCCATAAACAGCATCGCATACTTTCCCACAGGATAATATTCTTCAGAGTAAACGGCTGCAGAGACCTCATA
>DATKED010000120.1:0-3811 GCA_035512375.1 Anaerolineales bacterium | reverse complement strand
GAGCAAAAGACTATGGATCCAAACCTTGCTCGTACTCTCTCAAGAAATAGCTCACGTAACTGGCTCGGATTAATTTCCCTCATTACGGGTCTTCTTACATGGCATCTCATTACGCGCTACAGCGGAATTCCGAATTTCATCCTGCCATCGCCGCTCAGCGTATGGACTCGTTTCCTCAAAGCCCTCGGCGATGGAAGTCTGGTCTATCATACAGGCATTACGCTCATGGAAATTGTGTTAGGGCTTCTGGCTGGAGCCGTCTTCGCGACCATTGTGGGCTATATCCTTGCGAAGTCGCGATCATTGGAAAGAGTCCTGTCGCCGTATCTCGTTGCGAGCCAGGCGATTCCCATTGTTGCGATTGCGCCTCTGCTTGTCATCTGGCTCGGAGATGGAATCCTGTCCAAAGTTGTCATTTGTGCGTTGATCGTCTTCTTCCCGGTGCTCGTGAATACAATAGTCGGCGTGCGGGCGGTACCAACCGCGTTATATGACTTGATGAATTCCATCCACGCTTCACGCTCTCAAATTTTGTGGAAAGTGGAAGTCCCCGCGTCACTACCTGTCTTTCTTGGAGGTTTGCGCGTGGGCGCAACGCTCTCTGTGATCGGCGCGATCGTTGGGGAATTGGTTGATGCTGAGGAAGGGCTCGGTTTCCTCTTGCAGCTGGGAGATTTTCAATACGATACGCCGATGGTGTTCGTCGCGGTGTTTATGCTGATCGCGCTGGCGTTGATGCTCTATGGCATTGTGATACTGCTCGAAAAAAGATTTTTGAAATGGCAGGAAAAGATTTAACGTCATTGCTTCGGGCGGAAAAAAACCGCCGCTGGCAATGATGAAGGAATAAGGAGAACCTATGTTTCGCAAGTTAATTTTGATCATGCTGGGGATGGCACTCGCTCTTTCGGCTTGCAGCAGTTCGAGGTCCGCGAATGATGCGGACGGGTTGACTCGCGTCAACCTGCCGATGGGTTACATCCCGAACATCCAGTTCGCGCCCATGTATGTTGCCATCCAAAAAGGATATTTCCGCGAGGCAGGTATCGAGGTCGAGCTGGACTACAAATTCGAGACCGACGGCGTTGCGTTGGTGGGTGCTGGTGATCTGCCGTTTGCAGTCGTCTCGGGTGAACAGGTTCTGCTGGCGCGTGCACAAGGCTTGCCGGTTGTATATGTTGCCGCCTGGTATCAGCAGTATCCCGTTTCGGTGGTTGCGAAAAGTGAACTGGGAATTTTGATCCCGCAGGACCTCAAAGGGAGGAAGATCGGCTTGCCTGGTTTGTTCGGTGCAAATTATGTTGGGCTGCGTGCCCTGCTCTTCGAAGCCGAAATGAGTGAAAATGATGTGAGCTTGGATTCGATCGGTTTCAACCAGGTGGAATTGCTGGCAGCAGGCAGGCAGGATGTGGTGGTTGGATACGCGGCGAATGAACCGATCCAGTTGCGCGCGCAAGGGATTCCGGTCACCGAAATCCGTGTGGCAGATTATGTTCAGCTCGCATCGAATGGGATTCTGGCAAGCGAGAAAGTAATTGCAGAAAACCCTGAACTGGTGCGCGCGTTCGTGGGTGCATTTTTGAAGGGACTTGCCGATGCAATCGCGGATCCGGCTGAAGCGTTTGAGTTGAGCGAATCGTATATTCCCAATTTTGCCGATCTCGATGCTGATGTGCAAAAACAGGTGCTGGAAACTTCCATCGAACAATGGAAGGCGGAACGCCTTGGTTACTCTGACCCACAAGCCTGGGAGAACATGCAGGAAGTTTTGCTTGGAATGGGTTTGATCACTGAGAACATGGATCTGGATAAAGCGTTTACAAACGAGTTTATCCCCTGATGTCATTGCGAGCGTTTGCCGCGAAGCAATCTCAAGTAACCTCCTTATCGGAGATTGCCACGTCATGGCGCTGAAAGCGCCACTCCTCGCAATGACATGAAGGAAATCATGCCTCACACTCCCATCCTCACCATCCGCAACCTGAGCGCCGTGTTCTCCGATAACAACGGCGGATTGCGCGCGCTGGATGATGTCTCCTTCGACGTGGATCCGCGTGAATTCGTTTGTGTCCTGGGTCCATCCGGTTCGGGCAAAACGACCCTTCTGCGCATCCTTGCCGGGCTGATCTCTCCCACCTCGGGTTCGTTCATGTTCGGCCATGGTGAACAGCCGAGCACAGGCATGGTCTTCCAACAGGCAAACCTCATGCCGTGGCGCACGGTGACCGAGAACATCAAACTTCCCCTCGAAGTGAAGCAGGTGGATGAAGCCTCTGCGCGTGCCAAGACACAGGAGATGATCGAACTGGTCGGGTTGCAGGGATTCGAGGACTCGCTGCCGCGCGACCTCTCGGGCGGGATGGCGCAGCGGGTCGCGATTGCACGGGCGCTCATCCATGACCCGGACCTGCTCCTGCTCGATGAGCCGTTTGGTTCGCTGGATGCGATCACCCGCGAACGCATGTGGAACGAGTTATCGCGCATCTGGCAAATGCGACAGAAGACGGTCATCATGGTGACGCACTCGATCAACGAGTCGTTGTTCCTGGCAGACCGGGTCCTGGTTTTGACGCCGCGTCCCGGCAAAGTGAAACTGGATTTGGAGGTTGATCTGCCGCGTCCGCGTCATGATGACATCCGCTATACACCCCATTTTGGAAGGTTGGCGCGCAAGCTGCGCGAATCGATTGGATGAAAGAAAACTTCCGAAGCCTGGCAGCCTTCGGAAGTTTATTTTTAAGGTGCGACCAAGATCACAAAACTTAGTTCGGCATCCGCATATTTACCGGTGATCTTCCAACAGCCAAGTGTGGGGAAGTCCACTCCGACCAGCATGGCTGAACCAATATCACTGGCATAAGCATTTGTTGCCTCTGAAACAATGAGCGGCGGAGCGGGAGTATCCAATCTTTCGCCGGTCACCACGAGATCGGGTTCTTCATTCCAGACATATCCATCACGCCACCAGAATACTTTCTGGGTATATCCTTCCGGGTTATGAGGCAGACCAGCCCAAACACCACTTTGTGGAACGGCTGTCCAAAGTGAATTGGATCCATACCAGAAATCACCTTTGAATCCCAAGTCTGAGTATGGCGAAGGCGGGGTAAACAGTGGCTCTTGAGGAACCGTTAATGGACACTCGGCAGAATTCGATTGTTCCGGTAAATTAGCGGACGCAGCGCGACTGTCTGCTGCTTTGATCTCTTTGGATTGAGCATTTGCGCTGGCAGCCCATCCAGCCAGAAGCGAGGCAAGAATAAAGATTGCAAGGAAGGAATACCGTCTTTGCATAGGGTCTCCTTTAAGGTTCATTCCGTATACACCGCAAAACCAGGTGATGTTCCGGTCTGAAAACAAAAATGCGCCGTAAAGCGCATTTTGGGACAAAAAAGGATATTTTATAGGCTTTTTACAGCAAGACTGTTTATCAACTTCTGCGTTGCCTCCGCAACTTCCTCTACCGCCTCTGCAAACGCCGCCTCATTGACCTTCGACGGTTTGCGATAGCCGCTAACCTTCCTCACGAATTGCAACGCCGCGGCGCGGATTTCCTCCTCCGTGGCAGGAATTTCTCTATTCCGTAGTTGTTTAATGCTTCTGCACATATCATGCTCCTAACCGAAACAATTGTTTCTTCTCGCCTTTTTTATAAGGTCTTAAAGCGAAGGGGGATCAGGTCTCGTCAACCGAAACGAGCGTAATCCATTTCAGAGCCAATGCTTGCAGGCTCTCCCAGCCATTGTCGCGCGTCAAGCCGGGATTCAGCTTCATCTTTTTTGCCAGAAGTGATTCAGGCATCGGCCAGGCT
>DATKED010000119.1:0-34630 GCA_035512375.1 Anaerolineales bacterium | reverse complement strand
CACCACCGCTTTGTTGCGACCTGTTGAGATAATCGCCAGCAACCTCTTTCGCTCTGTTTCTGTCAGATGGACTTCATGTTTTTCGTTTGCCATCTGTCCATCTTATCGTCACCCTACAACTTAATCAAGTTGAGGTACTAGGAGTCAATTTTCATGGCAAATGTTCATCAATTTGAAGTAGTCGTCGTCGGCGCGGGGGGCGCGGGACTGATGGCAGGGCTGTACGCCTCGCGCGGCGCCAAGACGGCTGTGATCAGCAAACTCTATCCGACCCGTTCCCATACGGGTGCGGCGCAGGGCGGCATCAGCGCGGCGCTGGGCAATTACGAGGAAGACAAACCGGAGTGGCACACCTATGATACGGTCAAGGGATCGGACTATCTGGGTGACCAGGATGCCATTGAGTTCATGACAAACGAAGCCATCGACGCTGTGCTCGAACTGGAGCATATGGGGCTTCCATTTGATCGCACTCCCGAAGGCAAGATCTCGCAGCGTCCGTTTGGCGGTCACACCAACAACGAGACGGGCAAACCCGTCAGGCGCGCCTGTCATGCTGCGGACCGAACCGGGCATATGATCCTGCAAACGCTGTATCAACAGTGCCTGAAGAACAAGGTCACGTTCTTCGATGAATTCCAGGTGTTGGACTTTCTGATCGTCAATGGGAAGACCGCGGGCGTTGTTGCGGTGGCGCTTTCCACGGGTGAACTGCATACCTTCCACGCCAAGGCTGTGATCATGGCCACGGGCGGACACGGACGCATCTTCGAAGTCACTTCCAATGCCTATGCGTATACGGGCGATGGCGCTGCGGTCCTTCTGCGCCGCGGCTTGCCACTCGAGGATATGGAGTTTTTCCAATTCCACCCGACCGGCATTTACAAGCTTGGCATCCTTATCACAGAGGGTGTGCGGGGCGAAGGCGGTGTGCTGATCAACGGCAGCGGGGACCGCTTCATGCCAAAGTATGCGCCGAGCGTGAAAGACCTGGCATCGCGCGATGTGGTCTCGCGTGCGATCTATACCGAGATCCGCCAGGGACGCGGTGTGAACGGAAAAAATTATGTCTATTTGGATGTGCGACCCGAGGCTGTGAACAAATACGCTGCCATGGATGGACGGACAAATCCGGATGGCTCTCCATATATGATCACAGGCGAACAAGTCCTCCAGAAACTTCCAGACATTATTGATTTCTGCCGTGTCTATCTCGGCGTGGACCCGATCACGCAGTTGATGCCGATCCAGCCGACGGCGCATTACACGATGGGCGGCATCCCGACGAATAACTACGGCGAAGTTGTGATCGATGGCAATAACACAGTTTTCCCCGGGCTGTATGCGGCGGGTGAATGTGCATGTGTCTCCGTGCATGGCGCGAACCGTCTCGGAACAAATTCGTTGCTCGACCTGGTCGTCTTTGGCAAACACGCGGGGCTAAAAGCGGCGGAATATGCAAAACAGACGGATTACCAGAATCTGCCGGGGAGTGCCGAAGCCGATTCGAGATCACAGTTTGAGTCGCTGAAGAATGGATCCGGCAAGGAGAATGCCTTCACGATCTCCACGGATATGAAGAAGGTCATGTTCGAAGATGTGGGGATTTATCGAAACGGAACCATCATGGAGTCTGCGCTCGACAAAATCCTTGAGTTGAAGGAACGCTTCAAGCACGTCCATGTGACCGATACCGGGAAGATTTTCAACACCGAACTGCTCAATGCCTGGGAGCTTGGCAACATGCTCGATGTGGCTGAGCTGGTCACCGTTTGCGCGTTGAACCGGACCGAATCACGCGGCGGACATTCACGTGAAGATTACCCCGAACGTGATGACCAGAACTGGCTGAAACATACACTTGCATGGAAGGAAAATGGAAAAGTGAGAGTGGATTACAAACCGGTGGTGATCACCAAATATCAACCGAAAGCTCGAGTTTATTAGTGAGGCGACCATGCAGGTAACTTTAAAAATCTTTCGTTATAACCCTGAGGCAGATAAGAAATTCCACTACGAAACCTACACCATCGAAGCAGAAGAAACGGATCGTATCCTTGACCTGCTCGAGTATGTGAAGGGCTATCATGATGGGACGCTTTCCTTCCGTCGTTCCTGTGCGCACGGTGTGTGCGGGTCAGATGCGATGCGCATCAATGGACGCAATATGCTGGCTTGCAAGGCATTGGTGCGCGATGTCGGCGATCAGATCACGGTTGAACCATTGCTTGGTTTGAAAGTTGCCAAAGACCTGATCGTGGATATGGAACCGTTCTTCGACAACTACAAGAAGGTGTTACCATACTTCATCAATGACTCCCCGCTTCCCGCGGACGGCAGGGAACGACTGCAATCTCCTGAGGAACGCGCCCGCTTCGACGACACCACCAAGTGTATTTTGTGTGCGGCTTGCACCACCTCCTGTCCATCGTATTGGGGGAGTGATGACTATTTAGGACCTGCCGCGCTGGTGACTGCGCACCGCTTTATTTATGATAGCCGCGACGAAGCCGCGGCTGAGCGTATGCACATCGTCAGTGAAACGAACGGTCTTGCGCGCTGTCACACCATCTTCAATTGCACGATGGCATGCCCGCGCGATATCCAGATCACAAAGGCGATCGGTGAGCTAAAGATGACGTCGTTGACGGGGAAGTTGGATTGAGGAAGTAGACAGATACATAAGGAACAGGTGAACAAGTCGCGTGATAAGCGCGGCTTCTTGTTTTAAGAAGAGGTCTGCCTATAATAGATGGATAATTTTCTTTTTAGGGTCAGCTCGACCGTAAAACTAATGAGGAGCCTCTGACATGACACAACACTTTGACATTCTGATCAAGCGCGCCCAGTTACGTGGTGGGAGACAGGTTGTTGACATCGGTATTGCGGATGGAAAGATTATCGCTTTCAAGGAAGGGCTTGAAAGTGACTCAGAGTTGACACTCGACGCCCAAGGGAATCTGGTAACTGAATCTTTCGTGAACCCGCACCTGCATCTGTGCAAAGTTTATACGCGTCAGATGATGGACGAGGAAGCGCTTACCGGTTATCACGCCGAGGGCATGGGCAAGGCAATGACCACCATCGAACTGGCGGCGCGGGTCAAGGAGAAATATGCCGAAGAGTGGATCATCAAAAACGTACGGCGCGCCCTCGCCCAGGCGGCGCTATATGGCAACACACATATCCGTGCGTTTGCTGATGTGGATGGCAAGGCTCGCCTCGAGGGGATGAAGGCGCTTATCCGCGCGCGGGAGGAGTTCAAGGGCATCGTCGATGTTCAGGTCTGCGCGTTCGCGCAGGATGGATTGGCGCGTGAGCCGGGCGCAGGTGAACTGATACACCAGGCAATGGAGATGGGCGCGGACGTGGCGGGCGGCATCCCGTGGATCGAGTACACGGAGGCGGACATCCAGCAGCATGTGAAAGAGATTTTCGACCTGGCGCAAGAGTTTGACAAAGATGTGTCGATGCTGGTGGACGATGCCGGGGATGCTGGTCTGCGTTCCCTCGAAGCCATGGCGGTCGAAGCGATCCGGCGCGGCTGGCAGGGACGCGCCCTGGCGCATCACGCCCGGGCGATGGAACTGTATCCACAGCCCTATTTTCAAAAAGTTGCCGCACTATTGAAGCAGGCGCAGATGGCGGTTGTGAGCGACCCGCACACGGGACCACTTCACGCGCGTGTGAAAGAGCTGTTGGAAGAGGGTGTGAATGTTTGCCTGGGACAGGACGACATCTCGGATGGATACTATCCGTTCGGGCGTAATAATATGCTGGAGGTGGCATTCCTTGCAGCCCACCTGCTTTGGATGACAACCAACCGCGAACTGGAAACACTTTACGATATGATCACGGTGAATGCTGCGCGCGCCATCAACATAAACGATCACTCTTTGAAAATCGGCGCTCCGGCAAATCTTGTCGTGTTAGCAGCACCCAATGTTTTGGAAGCTTTGCGTGAGCATGATGCCCCACTCCATGTGATCAGTCATGGCAAACTCATAGACAGCGCCAAAATGGAAACGCTCGCTCGGACCGGAGAATGGTGATCACGAAAAACTCTCCATCACCTCATTGACGAACAATTCATAGGACTCGGGATCATTCCCCGTAAAGTCGATACACAGATGATCCGCACCGACGCGTTCATATTCGCCGACAATATCGAGCAGTTGTGAGGGCGTTCCGATCAGCGCCATCCACGACTCGACTCCTTTGGGAAGAAACCGCTCGACCTTTTCTTTCAATTTTGCTTCGGTCGGCGCGCAGACGACCAGGTCATACGTTGTCTTCTCGATGGTGGATTCATCCCTGCCAATCTCGTCACAGTGACGCTTGAGCGTTTCGCGCTGTTTCACAAACTCATCAGGCGGTCCCCACAAGTTGCAGGCGTCTCCCAATTCGGCAATGATCCGCATGGTGAGCTTGGGTCCCACGCCACCGATCAGGATCGGGGGGTGAGGTTTTTGCAGAGGCTTGGGCTCGAGGATCGCATCCTCGACATGAAAGTATTTTCCATGAAATGTAAAACAAGGTTCCGTCCATAGACCGATAATCAGTTGTAGCCCTTCCTTCATTTGCGCGAGGCGGATCGAGGGCTTCTCGATGAATTCAAAACCATACGCCTCATACTCCGGTTTGTAGCCTCCCGCGCCAAAACCGAAATTCATCCGCCCGTTGCTGATGTGGTCGAGGCTGGCTGCCATGCGTGCTAACAAGGAAGGATTGCGATAGCCCACCGGACTGACCATCGCTCCCAGCCGGATGCGGCTCGTCACCGCGGCGAGCGCCGGGAGGACCGTCCATGCATCGAGGAACGGCTCTTCCACGGAACCATGCGCAGGGAGCTGGTAAAAGTGATCCATCACCCAGAACGAGTCAAAGCCATCCATCTCTGCGCGCTGAATTTGAGTCTTTGTATCGTCCCAAATATTCCCTGTGCCATGGGGATACACAAACGACGTATTACGAATGCCGAATTTCATGGCGTTTGAAGATCATCAACAGGTTTCATACGCATGAAAATAATAGCCCAGCGGCACCTACAGCTGCCACTGGGCTATGTGTCATTCAGGCGATACTACTTCGAGAGCTGGCCTCTCACAGCGCCTCCGGGGAACGGTGCGTTATGAACGTTGACGTAATATGCCTCGGGATTCTGTATGATCGCTTTAATCAAGGCACGATCGACCTCAACACAGCCGCTGGAGCTGCCGCTTGTTGGCGCAGCCAGAGGCACCACAACCGGTCCGGGTTCGCCTACAGGTGCGATATGGATGTGTGCAGCAGTCGCAGGCTCAATGTCTGAGACAGTGAGCTCGTAGCAGATTTCGCCCTGACCGTGGTTAAGTCGGAAGACTGCGGTGCCACTGCCATCCGGGTCACCCGGGCCGGGCGCTTCGGCTGCCCCGGTCATCTCGACGGTAAATCTGCGGCCGCCATCCGCGGCGATCCCTGTGAGAGCCAGAACTGTCAGTAGAACAAGGATGATATGGAGAAGCGTAGTCTTTTTCATTCGTATTCACCTTTCTATTTTTAAAATTGTCTGATATGAATAACTATGAGGGTTGGTCGAACTTCTATCGATTCTTTCGATAATTAATATCACCTCCTCTCCCTGCCGAACAAATCACCTTATCGGCATTCTTAGAATACAATACATTGGACAGAGTTTTCAACTGGTTGTAACCTTGTCTAATATAGTCTTAATCAAACATGCTTGAACCTAGCGCCGGAAGATTTCATAGATCGCGCCGTTCGTGAGCGAGACAACGAACAGGTTACCATTCGGACCGGTTTCGATGTCTGTCACAGTGCCAAAGTTCCGTCCGATCAGCAGGCTCTCGCTCTCGGTAATTTCATGCTTGGCGAGGTTATCTGCCACGCGGTCTTCCAGGCGGGGATCGTCGACACCGATCTTGTCCCGGTTACCGGTCAGGTTGAAGTGGAACAAATAACCTCCCTCGAGGGCAGGTATAGCAGCACCCACAAAGAGATCGTTCTGGAACTGCGGTCCCAACCCTCTACCCTGAACGAAACCGATGCCGCCCGGGGCAACTTCCCACTTCCAGCTGAACTCGGGATCCCGGTACGTGGCGCCAGGGAGCATGAATAGTCGGGATAGAGCCTCTTCAGGAGTATCGGCGATGTTGGTAGGCGACCAGCGTATCTGCTGCAGGTTCATACCGCCGAACGTCGTCTCGATCTCTTTGTACTGATCGATCCGCTCTACCGGTCCCATAATCTGGACCCAGCCCCCGTTCTGGCCTGGCACGATGCGGCTAAGCTCGCTGAAGGTATCATCACCGTTCTCCTGGAGCCAGATGTTTCCGGAAGCAGGATCCACGGCCATGCCGAAGCTATTGCGGTGCCCGTAGGAAAAGATCTTCTGGATATTTTCACCGACCTCGCCTCCAATAGTTGCTCCCGCGGCGAAAAACGGGTTGTCCATGGGAGTGCTGCCATCATCGTTGAGCCGCAGGATCACACCTGTCAAATGGGCATCATCTGGTTCGGGGCCACCGAACTGGTCATCCGGAACGATCTCATCCTCGCCGGGGCAGTCATAAACATCTGTCGGCCCGCAGGGCAGATTCTGTAACTGTCCACGCCTGCCCACATCCCCGATGAAGATGTAAAGCTTGCCGTCGTGCCCAAACGTAAGCACACCGCCGTCATGGTTGCCGCGCTGCGGCTGGCCAGCATCCTCCTGGATGGCGCGGATATGGATCAGGTTGTGATCCAGGGACAGGCTGCTTTCATCCCAGACAAAGCGGTCCACCCGGTTGCCCAGTAGTGGAGTCTCCGAAAGCACATTCGTATCCATGCCCGTGGTGCTTTCTGTCCAGTACAGGTAGACGCCCGGGTCGGCCGGAAAGTGCGGGTGCAGGGCAATCCCCAACAGACCGCGCTCCGAGCCAAAGTTTACTGCCAGATCAAGCACCGTACTGTGAAGAGCGCCATTCACAACTCGCTGCACCCGTCCTGTATTCTTCTCCAGTACCAGGATATCACTGGCGCCGAGAAACGCCATGGTCGTGGGTGTATTTAGACCCGTGATGACAGGCCGCACATCCAGCCTCGGATGCAGCATGGTGGGTCCCGGTGATTGCGCAGCGACGAAAGGCGTTGCAGTGAAACTCATCAGCATAGCGAGAACGACACACAGCACTTTCACTCTGATCAAACTTCCTTTTCTAACCATTTCATTTGCTCCTTTCCAACATGGAAAAACGAAGCCTAGCGATCACCAGAGCGATATTGGGCTCGTCGGAGTGGCTAAATTAGGGCTCGAGTGCAGGGAGATGAGGATTATGAATATAGTGGGCATCCACGATTGGTCGCCGCCAGACCTGAAAAACCGAAGCACACTCTTTCTGAGAGTGGCTTAGGATCTGATAATATGTACGCATTTTGAGAGAGACTGGATCTATCGGGGTTGTTTCATGTTTAAGGGAATTTCCATTGCGTGAGTCCTGCCTGGCTTGACATTGTGCGCATAAATTAACTTCTTCACCACTGCTATCCAGCCATTTATAACCAGCCTAATCGCTATCTTGAGGGATAAAATGTCCAGTAACCAAATCTCCAATAAATCACAATTTTCCTTCACGAGTATAATGATCCCACCATCCTCAACCGCCAAAGGAGGTGATTCCATGCCCTTCAAACTCGTCTACCTCTCCCAGCAAGACCCGCAATGGAAAAATGACCGGCTTGGCTTCGGTGACCCGAGCGATACGATCGGCTATGTGGGCTGCGCGCTGACCAGCGTTGCCATGCTGCTCAGCGGGCACGGCTATGTTGAAACACCCAAAACGCTCAATCAAAAATTGAAGAATGTGAACGGCTTTGTCAGCGCGGGGATCCGCTGGGGTTCGGTCAGCCAGGTCTACCCCAAAGTAACCGTGAGATCGAACATCTCGTGTACAACGACTCCCGCGCCGCTCGAGCTGATCGACGCAGCGATTGCGGCGGGTCAGCCCGCCATCGTCCAGGTGGACCGGTCTCCTGCATCCGGTATTCAAACCCATTGGGTGGTGCTCTACAGCAAAAAGGGCGATGACTACCTCATGCTCGATCCCTGGCCCTACCAGCCTGACATTACAAAAGAAGATTTGTTGATGAAGCGATACGCGCAGGGGAACATACTCAAGCGTGCGATCTCGCATGTGATCCTGTATGAAGCCTACGGTTCCAGCCCCGGTGGGCCGATCACGCCGCCCCCATCGGGCACGCCGGGGACAACTCCCGTTCCAATAAGCGGAGCCCACGCCCGTGTGAAAGACTCGGTCACGTGGGGTTTGAACGTCCGCTCGAGCATCGATACCTCGAGCATGGCGAATGTGCTTGAGGTTGTGCCGGCCGGGTCTCAGCTCACATTGCTCGAGTCGGATGGCGCGGCGAAGATCGGCGCGGTCAACCAGTGGGTGCGCATCCGCACGCAGCAGGGGAAGGAAGGCTTCGTCGCCGCTTGGTATCTGGAAAACATCCCGGAGTCCACTCCCGCACCGGTGCCTACGCCGGAGCCAGTTCCGGTCCCGGTGGAGGAGCCGCCCATGTCCACGCCTGTGACTCCATCTACACCAGTTACACCTTCCGTGCCGAGCGTGCCAGACGCGCCATCCACACCGGCAGAGCCGCCCAAGGAAGAGGGGAAAGATGACAAGTTGATCGTGGTCGTCTCCAGTGCGGTAGGAACAAGTGGGTTGCGTCTCCGAAAGACCCCTTCGAAAGGCGGCGCGTTGATCATGATCCTCAAAGCAGGCACGCGCCTGACTGTGCTTGAACCCGCGAAAAAGGCGAAAGCCAAGATCGGTAGAGCCAATCAGTGGCTGCACGTGCGCGGACCGAATAAGCAGCGCGGATACGTCGGCGCGGAATACGTGACATTCCCAGAGTAAAAAATTAACTTATTTATAAGATAAGCGGTAAAATGCAGTAACGAAAGCATCGGGAGTCGAGGAGCAGAGAATGAATAGCGATCTAAGAATCTCATCTGAACAAATGCAGGCTGATGTGCCCGTAACAGTATTCCGCCTGCGCGGCTGGCTGGACGCGCAAAGCGAGGAACAGCTACTTGAGTCCGCGCGGACTGCCCATGATGGCGGCGCGCGTTATCTTCTCATCGATATGACCGATCTGGATACGCTCACCAGCGCCGGCATGCGGGCACTTCAAAAGTGTTATCAGATCTTTACGCCGAAAGAGGATCAATTCAAAGTGGCGCATTTGAAGTTGTGCAACGCGCCGCCACAAATCTACAACGTACTTGGCATTACGGGCTTTTTGCAGAATATTCCGATGTACGAAAGCCAGGCTGCGGCGCTCCAGTCTTTTGGAAAAGAATAAATCTCTCTTCAGAGCAAATCATTTGGCTCCTCGGTTTCGAGGAGCTTTTTGGTTAGGCCTGTGCCGGTTCTGACTATCCGCAAACTGGAGCAAAAGAGCCGATTTGTTAACTCTTTGCAAACTCCATAAATGGATGGAGGACTAAAATGAATTGAAAGACCAATATAGACAATGCATATTCCTGTTCATCCCTTCGCTATTTTTTCGATCCTTTCGGCACTGGTTACTCTCCTTGCGTCGTTCACAGCCTGGCGGCGTTCCGCGCCCGGCTCTTTAATGCTAAGCCTGCTGCTTCTTTCCATGGCAATCTGGTCCGGGTTCTATTCCACACGCTGGATGGATATCTCGCTGGAGGCAAAGACTTTTTGGTTCAACCTGATGTACATCGGTGTGTCTGCGCTCCCAACATTGTTCCTTCTATTTGTCCTTGCTTTCACCCATAATGACACCTGGTTCACCAAACGCAACCTGCTGCTGCTTTCCATTCAACCGGTCGCTTCCATATTCCTGCAATGGACAAACAAATATCACCAGCTTTTTTACCTCTCCTTCACAGAGGTCCAGGAGAAGGGTTTTATGGCGGTGGATCTGGTACGCGGACCCTGGTACTTTGCAAACATAACCTATTCCTACGTGATCATAATCGTTGCATTCCTCGTGTTGAGTCAGGTTGCTTTGCGTTCGAGCCCGCTCTATCTGAACCAGTATCGTCTGATCATGATCGGTTCCATTCTTCCCTGGGCAGGGAGCTTATACAGCGAATTCAATTTCACTGCATGGCATGGCCTGGACCTTGCCCCGCTCCTGTTTGGATTCTCAGGGATCATTTTTGCACTTGCCATCCTGCGCACGCACTTCATGGACCTGATCCCCGTCGCGCGCACCCACCTGATTGAAAATATGCCGGATGGTGTGGTGGTGCTCGACGTGCAAAACCGTATTGTGGACATTAACCCCGCCATGGAAAACTTCATTGAAGGCAAAACTTTATCCTATATAGGAGAAAACGCCTTTGAAGTTTTCCAACCCTGGATGGAAAAAACCGATCTTTTTCTGGCCGGGATGGAGACACGCACAGAACTCAAAGGCCCCAAAGACCCGTCCCGTTACCTGGACCTGCGCGTGACTCCGTTATATGACAGGGGTCAGCTTCTGAATGGCCGCCTGATGGTATTTCGCGATATTACAGAGCGCAAACAGGTCGAAAAGAGACTGCGCTATGTGAATGACCGGTTACAGACACAACTAATTGAGATCGGTCTCCTGCAAAGCAAACTGCGTGAACAAGCCATACGGGATCCGCTCACCAACCTTTTCAACAGGCGTTATCTCGAAGAGACCCTGGATCGTGAGCTTAGCCGCGCAGCGCGCGAGAATTATCCTGTCTGCGTCATTATGATCGATCTCGACCACTTCAAACGGATCAACGATACCTACGGGCACGAAGCCGGAGATCTGGTCCTGAAGTCGATCGCAGACACTCTCTCTGACGAAAGCCGCCGTGGGGACTTTGCCTGTCGCTTTGGCGGCGAGGAGTTCGTCATTGCCATGCCAAACATCAGCATGGAGACCGCGTATGAACGCGCGGAGAATTTACGCCAGTCTCTTAATTCGCTGCATGTTCCCTACGAATCTTACAACCTGACCGTCACGATATCGATGGGGATCGCCTGCTACCCGGAGAACGGACGGACGCGCGAGACGCTCCTGCGCGCGGCAGATCAGGCAATGTATGCCGCCAAGGAGGCGGGGCGCGACCACATCCTTTCGTATGACCAGCTTAATATTTCGGAAGAAGCGCTGGAAGACTGAACTCTCAATTTTGGTGTAGAAGGCACTCTGGCAAGCCAGTTGCAAGTGGGGATACAAAACCTTACGAATTTCTGAACACATGTACCAATTCATTTCTCGTTGGGGTATCATCGAAACGATGAAGGAAAACCTTATTCTGGTTGTGGAGGATGAAGCCAGCATTGCAGAGGTCGTCAGCCTGTATCTCAAGCGCGCCGGCTATAGCGCGCAGGTCGCGTCGGATGGCAGACAGGCGATGAACTTCTTCGAACGGCGCAAACCTGACCTTGTGATCCTCGACCTCATGCTCCCGGAAGTGGATGGTCTCTCTCTCACCCGCTGGCTGCGGGACCGTTCCAATGTGCCGATCATCATGCTGACGGCGCGCCGGGCGGAGATCGACCGCATTGCCGGACTCGAAATGGGCGCGGACGATTACGTCGTCAAGCCCTTCAGCCCACAGGAACTGGTGAGCCGCGTCCGCGCCGTCCTGCGCCGGCTCGGACGGGAGCAGGCAGAAGTTGAGCCTGACCGTTTCTTAGCCTTCGACGATTTAAGCATTAATCCGCTCACTCGTGTTGTCACGCTCAGAGACACACCCGTCGAATTGACTGTAAAGGAGTTTGATATGCTCTATCTGCTGGCGCGGCACCCGAAACAGGTTTTTACGCGCGAGCAATTGCTGGAGCGCGTCTGGGGCGGCGCGCAATATATTGACCCCGGCACAGTGACCGTACATGTGCGGCGCTTGCGCGAAAAGATCGAAGTGGATCCATCGAAACCAACCCGGTTATTGACCGTATGGGGTGTTGGGTATAAGTTCGAGCCGTAGGGAAGGAGTCAACGACTCCAGTCGTTGCATTTCAAAGTCTGGAGACTTTGACTCCTTATATAAACATTTATGAAACTGTCTCTTTCCCGCCTTCCCATGTTTGCCCGCCTGGCGTTTGGCATTCTTTTGATCGTTGCCATTTCGCTGGCTTTCTTCAACATGCTCATGTCGCCGCCGTCCAATGAACTTGGATTAATGGCTTTGTTTCTGGGCATTACCGCATTCGCTTCTACGCTGGTGGGGTATGCCGCCTATCGCTTCGGCTGGGTCAACCTGTCACCAACCCTGCGCTGGACACTGCTGGGGGGATATGGGCTTGCCAGCATTCTCACTTTCTTTAACGTTTGGTTCTCAGCTCAGTTGATGTTTGCGAGCCAGCACGACCTGCTGCTGGCGATCGTTTTGCTGGTCTTTGCAGGCGGCATCGCCATGATCCTGGGCTACTTCCTCTCCAGCACCGTGACCGAGCGGGTCAACCTCCTGAAAGGTGCAGCCCAAAAACTGGCACGGGGCGATCTGCAGACGCGCGTGCCTGTCAGTGGACGCGATGAAGTTGCCGCGCTCTCGACAGCATTCAACCAGATGGCCGAGCAATTGCAAGCCGCAGATCAGAAGCAACGCGAACTCGAAAGCCTGCGCCGCGATCTGATCGCCTGGGTGGGACACGACCTGCAAACACCGCTGACATCCATGCGCGCGATCCTGGAGGCGCTCTCCGATGGAGTTGTGGATGAACCTGAGATGGTGAAGCGCTATCTCATCACAGCCCAGCGCGACGTGATGTCACTCTCTGCATTAATTGATGATCTCTTTCAAATGTCACAACTGGATGCCGGCGGTTTCCCACTCCATCGCGCCGATGCCTCCCTCAGCGATCTCGTCTCTGATACGCTTGAAAGTTTTACGCAGCTTGCAAAGCAACAGGAACTCACCTTGGAGGGTCAGGTCGAATCAGATGTGGACCCGGTCTTTATGGATACACAGGCGATCGGGCGCGTGTTCAACAATCTCATCAGCAATGCGTTGCGTCACACACCCAGTCAGGGACGAGTCAGCGTTTGGGTGCGGCGGACAGGATCCGGCGTGGAAGTGACCGTCAGCGACACCGGCGAGGGCATCCACGCCCAGGACATCCCGCACATCTTCAAGCGTTTTTATCGCGGCGACGCTTCGCGGTCACGCCACCGCGGCACCGGCGCAGGATTGGGACTCGCCATTGCGCGCGGCATCGTACGCGCGCACGGGGGCTCTATTCAGGTGCAAAGCGAACCGGGCAAAGGCACGCAGTTCACTTTTTATGTCCCATGATCAAACGCTGATAAAGATTTCTGCCCCTTCCGGTTCCCATCCGGGGTGCTTCGCAAAAACCTTTAGGGTGCATTTATCTTTCCGTAATCTTTTCGTAAGGAAGTTTTCTTAGAATGAAGCCATCAGGAAGGCTGACCATGAAACGCTTATTTTTTGGACTGATGGCTTTTATTCTTTTTGGATGTGTACCTCGACAAACCGAGGTTCACCCAGTGGACTCTTCCATGCCAAAACTCGCCTCCCTGCCAGACATGGGACCGGCTCCCGAACTAACGAACGACACCTGGCTGAATGTCGATGCCCCTCTGCGGCTTGCAGACTTGCGCGGCAAGGTCGTCATCGTCGAAATGTGGACGTTTGGCTGCATCAACTGTCAGAATGTGATGCCAGCATTGAAGGAATGGCATTCCAGGTACAAGGATCAGGGACTCGTCATCATCGGCAACCATTTCCCTGAGTTCTCTTATGAAAAAGATTTGAACAATTTGAAGGATGCAATCGCCCGTTTTGATATTGAATATGCTGTTGTACAGGACAACGACGGCGCGACATGGAGAGCGTATAAGAATCATTACTGGCCCACGCTATATTTGATCGATAAACAGGGTCACATCCGCTATGTGCATATCGGCGAAGGAAGATATAAAGAGACCGAGGAAAATATCAAGGCCTTACTGGAAGAAACATAAAGAGGTAATTATTATGGATAACAAGTACAAATCCGTCCCTGTGAAATCATCGGAGATCACGCCCTATTCGCAATACCTTTCGCGGCGTGACTTTCTCAAAGCCGCGGGCATCGTGACCGGGTCCGCGCTGTTGGCAGCCTGCGCACCAAATGCAACGGGGACAATCGTCCCTGGGGGAGAAATGCCTGAGTTTCCAGCAAAAATGGACGAACTCGGCGACCCCGCGAATTCATTCCAGGACATTACCAATTACAATAACTTCTACGAGTTCAGCACCAGCAAGGAAGCTGTCAATCCGCTTTCAAAGGATTTTGTTACCGAACCCTGGACTGTTGAAGTCACTGGGCTGGTGAATAACCCAAAGACATACGGCATCGAGGATTTGCTCAAATTCCCGCAGGAGGAACGCGTTTATCGCCTGCGCTGTGTGGAAGCCTGGAGCATGGTCATCCCGTGGACGGGTTTTCCGCTGGCAAGCCTGTTGAACGAAGTGGAGCCAGCCTCGGACGCGAAGTTCGTCCGGTTTGAAACGCTATATCGCCCCGAGGAAATGCCCGGGCAGAAAAGCCCGTTCTATCCCTGGCCCTATCAGGAAGGCCTGCGGCTCGATGAAGCCATGCATGACCTGACGCTCCTGGCGACGGGCTTATATGGTCAGCCGATGCCCAACGCAAACGGCGCGCCGATCCGCCTGGTCGTCCCGTGGAAGTACGGATTCAAATCCATCAAGTCCATTGTGAAGATCGAGTTGATGGCTGAGCAGCCGTCCACGTTATGGAGCGCAGTGGGCCCCAATGAGTACGGCTTTTATTCGAATGTGAACCCTGAGCGTTCGCACCCGCGCTGGTCACAGGCTTCCGAGCGGCGCATCGGTGAACTGGGGCGGCGTCCCACGTTTATGTTCAACGGTTATGCCGAGCAGGTGGCTTCGCTCTATGAAGGCATGGATCTCATTACAAACTATTAATATGCACTGACTGTCTGACAATGACGAATAAATATAAATCCATCCCTGTGAAATCATCGGAGATCACGCCACACTCACTTTATCTCTCACGGCGCGAGTTTCTCAAAGCCGCCGGGATGGTGACCGGATCCGCGCTATTGGCTGCATGCGCACCCGGAAGTGACATGGTTGCTTTTCCAGTCAAAAAAGACGAGTTCGGCGATCCTGCCAGTTCATTCGAAGATATTACACATTACAACAATTACTATGAATTTAGCGAAAACAAAGAAGTGGTTAATAAACGTTCGAAGGATTTCAAGAGCCACCCCTGGACAGTCGAGGTGTATGGGTTTGTCCATCATCCAAAAAAATACGCCATTGAAGACTTGATCAAAAAATTCCCACAGGAAGAACGCATTTATCGTCTGCGCTGCGTGGAAGCCTGGAGCATGGTCATCCCGTGGATGGGGTTTCCGCTCGCCAGTCTTTTGAAGGAAGCTGAACCGACTTCAAGTGCGAAATTTGTCCGCTTTGAAACTCTTCTGGATCAGAAGCAATTCCCGCATCAGGGAAGTCATCTCTATCCCTGGCCCTACAAAGAAGGTTTGCGCCTTGATGAAGCCATGCACGATCTGACAATTCTCGCGACAGGCGTATATGGTCAGGCATTACCCAACCAAAACGGTGCTCCCATTCGTCTGGTTGTGCCATGGAAATATGGATTCAAATCCATCAAGGCGATTGTCAGGATTGAACTGGTCGATCAACAGCCCGGCACATTTTGGAAGACCATTGATCGGAAGCATTATGGTTTCTATTCCAACGTCAACCCGAATCGAACACACTCGCGCTGGTCACAGTCCATCGAGCGGCGTATCGGTGAGTTAGGAAAACGCCCCACGTTGATGTTCAACGGATATGCGGAAGAAATAGCGTCTCTTTATGAAGGTATGGATTTGATTGCAAATTTTTGAAGGTTTAGACCCTAATGGTACTTTTCGCAAACCTAATTGGCAATTCACAAGACAATTTTGCGAGAGTGACCAGTTGATTGCAAACGAAACCTTTAGGGTCTTTGAATGGATTTTTATGAAAATTTTTTTCAAACGCTACACCCCTCTTCAAATCGCCATTCATATTTATGGATGGTCTGCGCTCGTGCGTCTGATCCTCGACTTCTTCAACAACAACCTGACCGCCAACCCGATCCAGGCGCTCGAACAGCGCACCGGGCGACATGCCATTACGTTGCTGGTCCTTTCCCTGGCGTGTACACCGCTCAACAACCTCTTCGGCTGGCGTGAACTCATCAAACGCCGCCGCGCGCTGGGCTTGTACGCGTTCCTGTATGCGACCCTGCATGTGATCATCTTCATTGATCTCGATTATGGTCTGGCATGGAGTCTCATTGTTCAGACGATCATCGAGAAGCCGTATATCATTGTCGGCGTGATCTCGTTCCTGATGCTCATCCCGCTTGCCTTTACTTCCTTCGATATCTGGAAGAAGCGACTCGGCAAAAACTGGAAGCGTTTGCACCAGCTTGTCTATCTTATTGCTCCGCTTGTGGCACTGCACTACGCCTGGGGGAAAAAGGGTGATTTCTTCCGCCTGCAGGGTGAGATCATCCGCCCGTTGATCTACTCGGTGATCATCATCATCCTGCTGATCATGCGCCTGCCCCAGGTGCGGAAAGCTCTCGCTTCTGTACGGGACCGAATCCTGGTCCTGTTTCGAAGGCGAGAGCCTCAGCCAAAAATCGATGCCGCCTGAACGGAGTCAACGACTCCAGACTTTGAATTTCAATGACTGGAGTCGTTGACTCCGAAAACAAATCTTTAGAAAATCCCCTTGATGAAGAGAAGCAGTCCCACGATCGCGAGCGGCACGCCGACGATGGCGCCGATGATCGTCAGGCTGACGAGGACCCCGATAATCATCAACACGATGCCAATGATCATGGCAACGAGGCGGCCGGTCATTTCGACGATGACTGCGAGCAATTTCCAGATCGCCACAAAGGGCCAGAGATACCACGGGGTATGATGTTTTTCATGTGTTGTCATTTTGACCTCCAGATCAAAAAAGTAAGTGAGGCGACAGCCACTTTCAAGGAGCGGGCTCATAAGTGACTGTCACCCAATCAAACATACGCTGATCCCATACAAAAGTAGCAAAGCCTGTTACCCGGTGCCGCACGGATCGATGCGGACTGAGATTAGAAGTTCGGATATTTTCTTCCAGAAGTCATAATTTTAATGAGACAAGCGGTATAATGCCGCTATGCCCCCAAGAAAGAAAAAACCCGTTGAACCCGACATCGAGCCGGTCATCGAACCGGAACTGCACGAACTCCCGGAAGCTCAACAAACATCCCTCACTGGTGAAGATACTGTCACGTTCAAGCGCAGTCATTTCTATTCCGGGCTGACCGTGCTGGCATTTGCTGCGGGTGTGCTGCTCGGTTATGTAGCCTGGGGGATGGAATCCACTGCCGCAGTCGCCCCACAAACCGCATCCCAGCCTTCAGGGCCGGTGGTCGAAGCGCCGGTCACCCAACCGCCGGAGTTTACGCGTTACGACATCCCTACCGGGAATGCCTATGCCATCGGTCCCGTGGACGCGCCGATCACAATCGTGGAGTTCAGCGATTATCAGTGTCCGTTCTGCCGCCGCTGGCATGATGAAGTGTACGGGCCCCTGCTGGCTGCGTACCCTGACAAGATCCGGCTGGTCTATCGCCACCTGCCGCTGACTTCGATCCACCCGGATGCGTTTTCAGCCGCGGAAGCCGCCATGTGCGCCGGCGAACAGGATGCCTTCTGGCCGTTCCATGAAAAGCTTTTCAGCAGCGAGTCCCTGGGAAATAACACCTACGTTCAGTACGCGCAGGACCTCGGGCTGAACATGACAACCTTCGAAGCCTGTCTGAGCGATCATAAATATCAACAAGCCGTCGAAGCCGACAGTAACTTCGCCGTCAACCTGGGCATCCGTTCGACACCGACCTTCTTCATCAACGGTCTGGCTGTGGTGGGCGCGCAGCCGCTCGAGGTCTTCAAACAGGTGATCGACAAGGAACTGGCTGGGGAAATCCCGAAGTAATATTCCTGTGCGCAGGCGACACCTGGACTCAGTAGCTTCCGACGAGCGCCGTTCCGCGCGAGAACAATTTGGAGGAGAGATGAAAAAGTTTGTTGCTGTAGCTGGGAATATTGGCGTTGGGAAATCAACCCTGGTGGAACTGCTGAGCGTTCGCCTGGGCTGGGAACCATTCTTCGAGCCGGTGGCAGAGAATCCCTACCTGGCCGATTTCTACGGGGACATGGATTCCTGGTCGTTCCATTCCCAGGTCTTCTTTCTGGCACACCGCCTGCGCGCACACTATGACCTGGCGCAGCACCCCACCTCGGTGGTCCAGGACCGCAGTGTCTATGAGGATGCCGAGATCTTCGCCCAGAACCTGTATCTTCAGGGACACATCCAACCCCGCGACTATCAGACCTATCGCGAACTCTACGAGACGACGATGCGCTTCCTGCCGCCCCCGGACCTGGTGGTGTACCTGCGAGCTTCCGTCCCCACCCTGATGAACCGGATCTCGAACCGCGGACGCGCCTACGAGCAGACGATCTCTCCCGACTATTTGCAGGGGCTGAACAACCTCTACGAAACCTGGATCGACAATTTCATCCTTTGCCCCGTAATGGCTGTCCCCGCCGACGACCTGGACTTCGTCTCACACCCCGGTCACCTGCGCCTGATCACCCAGAAGGTGGAGGATAAACTGACCGGCAAGGAGGAAGTGGTGTTCGAGCCGGAAGAGATGGCACGCGCCGCGGATGATTGATTGCATCTACCCCGTATGCTTCGAGCGCCCTCCCCGGCGCTCTTTTATTTATTACGCCGCCGAGCTGTCAGGTTGTTTTGTTTCTAATCCACAAACACATTCCATTTACCGGGGCTTCCGGGCAGGAATCTTTCATTGAACCAGCCAAACTCATCCCAGTAGGCAGCGTTCCAGATATTACCTCCAAATGGCAGGCACTCTGCCAGCACAAAATCGTTGGGGAGCGTATCGGCAATGGGACAGAGCGGCTGGTCGCCGCCTGAGGTGGGCGGGTTGACGGAACTCCCGCTGAGCGAGTTCTGCAAGCCAGGCGTTGGGAAGCAGTTCTGGTTCCAGTCATCTGCGCCGCCGTTATCGGGCAGGCGGCAAAAGGACTGGTCCGGGAAGCGCACGACGCGATAGTTGTAGGCATCGCCCAACTGCCCGTTGGGCTTGAGCAGGCGCACGCCGTCGCCGCCATCGCTGAGGAGCAGACCAGTCTCACTGCCATAGAAGACCCGGCGCTCACCGGGCTTGAGGACGATGGCTGGCAGGCGGAACGGCGCGGAACCGATATTGACCTCATCATCCAGACTATACCCACTCAGGTTGACGTCCACCACGCCGTGGTTGAGCAGCTCGATGTACTCATCGCCCGTGTTGATCACGCCGTCGTTGTTCCAGTCATGACCCGGACGCGGCACGAACTCGTTGATCGCGATCAGCGGCGGCGGCGGAATGGCAGTCGGCACACGAGTGGGCGTACGCACCACAGTGGTTGAGACTTGATGGGACTCTGTATCACTGCTGGGAGGGTGCGAGGTGGCAGAATTACCAAGATAGGTAGCAGTAATTGTCTTCGTACCAATCGATGTAAATCTCACTCTACAGCTCCCTGTACCAGAAGCGGATAATGTAATTGTGCAGTTGGTATTTGCCCCCGTGATATTCACTTTGCCAGTAGGACTCGTCATGCCACCAATTACAGAGACGCTCACAGTGACATCCTGATTGACAAGGGAAGGATCGGGAGTATCGGAAGTAATGGTCGTGACCGTTGCGGTGCTGATCCAATTGGATACACCTGGTGTACCTTTCACAGCATTACTTTCGCGGTCAAGAGCAAGAGGCGTTGTGCCTCCATAGGTAACCCACTGGTTTGTGGTTCCGACCCTTTCCATGCTGGCGTAGGTGGGGGAGGCAATTCCGGCAGGCCATGCACCACCATCGCTATTCGCCGTGTCAATCGTCCTGCCGGCCGAATCGATCAAGCTCAAAACTTCGCCATTATTGCTAAGAGATGTACTTCCATAAGAAGTGATATCGGCTGTCAAACCGCCGGTAAAGGTGCCATCCCTGCGTGTCAGAAGAAGAAAATCATTGGGTGGTATGGAATGACCTGTAAGTTGGATGGTAGGCGTATTATCATTTGACTTTAGGATCCAACCGGTTAGATCGATTGTAGCGGTCGAGGAAGGATTGTAAAGTTCGATCCATTCATCATCCGAAGTTGCCAGCGTCCCTGCCCAGGCTACTTCGTTGATCAGCACTGCAGGAATGGACCCAACGATTGCTGTAGTGGAAGGTGTGTTTGTAGCTGCAGCGGCAGTGCTTGTCAAAGCCGCTGCCGTGCCGGTGGAATTTGCAGCAGATGCAGTGCTTGTTTGATCAATAGCAGTAGCTGTCAGATCTGCAGGAGAAAAAACAATTCCACACAGGCTTCGTGGAGATAATTTATTCTGAGGATTACTTGGATCTAGTAATTGAAAATCAGCAAAATTATCGTTAGTATCTTGACAACTATCAGATGCTCCACCCAGTTTGCGCTCATAACTTTGGTCTAAATCTTGAGTCAGAGGTTGAACGTTAGTTCCTTCAGTATAAAATGAGCCAGATGTTGTTCCAACAGAATCAATTCTGTTTCCAAGATTATCAAAGATTGCTACTCCGCCACCATCTACTATACCCGTTGTATATGTTTGATCAGCCGATACTGAACCACTGTATCCCAAAGCACTTGAATTGGTAAATAAGTAATGTTGACCAGATGCTAAAGTAATTCCAGCAGGAATAGTAGCACGAGTTGCCTCTGTTCCATTCGTTGTAAGTACGCGTAATTGCCAATCTCCGATAGGAATTGAGCCTGTTGTTGGATTATAAATCTCAACAAACTCATCAGCTGCTCCTGATGATCCTCTAGTTCTGAACTCACTTATTACAATGCTTGTTGCCGCTTGCATCTGCGGTGCCGCGCGCGCGGGCAGGCTCATGGCAGGCAATGCCAGCCCGCCGCACAGGGCAGTGATGAGCATGATGAAAAAAAATCCGCGCCAAAACTGTTTTGAGTGTTGCATAGAATAATGCCGCAGGGACGCTTCGCAGTCCCTACGGCATTATACCCTTTACGGGCATACTATAAACCACCCTAACGAATTCTCATATCAGGTTTTACGCGGCTCGATCACAAGTTTGATAGCCGTCCGCACCTTGTCTTCGATCGTCACATCCACGAACTCCGGCACGCAGGTCACATCGATGCCATCGTTCTTTAAATATCCCGTTGCCAGCACCAAAGCCTTAACAGCCTGGTTAACTGCGCCCGCCCCAATTGCCTGCACTTCCGCCCGGTGATGTTCACGGATCACACCTGCTATCGCGCCGGCAACAGCAGATGTGCGGGAGTTTGCCGATACCTTGATAACGTCCATGCCGAACCTCCCAGTTCAGTATTTGTATTTATGCATGCATTGTACAAGATTTATCTCTTAGATACAAGCATATAATAGATATGTATTTAAGAATCGTAATCGTAGTAGGGGGTGTGGATAATGTGGATAGATACGAACAAGCCTCATATGTGGGATATGGCTTCACGCCTCCGGCTGGATGTGGGGCTTATTCCCCTTAACGGAACCAGCACTCCCTGTGGAGAGAATCGGGAAGACTTATCCACATGTTTTCCACAGGATCACCCGTTTTCTCATCCAATCCACATCTTGGAGAGGCTCGCACACCTCGCCCATATATGGGGGTATGGATTCTTGTCCCTGATCCTCCAGAACGAGACTTGTCCACAGTGCGAGGCACTTATCCACAGATAATCGCGACTTATCCACAGGCTGGGGTCGCCAGGGAACCGGTATGGGGGTTTCCCCTGCCCCTAAATGCAGGAGTTGTTTTGTCCAATTAATGAGAGTATTCGCGTAACGAACAGATTTTAATCCACAAAGATCGGTTCCGGCTCCCCAAGGACAGGCGAAGGGGCTTTTATATACAGATCCATGAATGCATTGACCGTGGAAAACTGCTCGCGGAGAACCCATCTCAATGACGACCCGGTCCAGTACCCTTTGCTTGCCGACACACCAGCAGCCTCCACACCAAGCATATTGCACAGGAAGATGGCGCGCGGCAGGTGGAACCTCTGCGTGACCAGCAGGGCGCTCTGCACCCCGAAGATGGCTTTGGCGCGGTAGCAGGTATCGTAGGTGCGCCGGCCGGCGTAATCCAAAACAATCGCTTCATCGGGCACGCCTCTCATCAGGGCGAACTGCCGCATGGCTTCAGGCTCGTTGTAATCCTCAAACCGGTTGTCACCGCTCATCAGCAGTTTTTCGACCTTGCCGCTGAAATACAGGTCTGCGCCGGTCAATACCCGGTCGCGCAGCATGGCGGTCGGCGTGCCGTCCCGGCGCAAACCTGCCCCATAGATAATGGCAACCCGGCTTACAGGCGCTTCGCTGGCAGTGTGGACGCGACCGGTGGAATAGATGCCCGTGACGAGGCGCGGCAGGCAAATCACCAGCAGTATCAGGATCCCCATGAGATGAATAGGACGCCGGATCCAGTTGAAAATATGTTTAAGCATAGGTGGCATTTTACCCCTTTAGACAGGGGACTTTTTAGGTTTTTTAAGGTTGGACTTAACCCGAGTTGACCGGCGTTATTGTGAATTGACCCTTTGAACGACCTGGCTGCCCCTAAAGGGGGATATCCCTACCCTAATTGTTAACAATCTTGTAAACGTTTCCCCACATCAGGGGATTGAATTTTTGGATAAAATGGCTATACTACATATAGTTCTGAGGGTGGTCCTCAGGCGTAAAAATTATATTAGAAAGGAATTCTATTATGTTATTTGCACCCAAAGAAAAAGGCCAGGGCCTCGTTGAGTACGCGATCATCCTTGCACTCGTGGCGATCGTTGTGATTGCTGTCATGCGTTTGCTCGGACCCAAGATCGGCAACACCTTCAGCACGATCAACAGCTCCCTGCCGTAACCTGCTCCTATGAGCATAAAAAAGCCCCGTCATTTTGACGGGGCTTTTTGTTAGTCAAAATGGGGTTCAAGTTATACGTATTTCTCACGAAGGTACGAAGAAATATAGTCCATTGACGCGACCACAATAGCGATGGCGAGCATGTTGACGCTGGCTGCCCGGTAGTTAAGCAGGTTGATATTCTGCTGGAGGACAAAACCAATTCCACCGCCGCCAACAAAACCGATGATGGTGGACATGCGCACGTTGATATCCCAGCGATACATGGTGTAGGAAATATACGGCGGGATGATCTGGGGCACAACCGCATAGATAATGGTCTGTAAACGATTTGCACCGGTGGCTTGTATAGCTTCCATCGGACCGGACATTATGCTTTCCACCTGTTCGGAATACAACTTGGCGAGGGAGGCGACAGTGTGCAAGCCCAAGGCCAGCGCACCGGCAAATGGGCCAAGTCCTACCCAGGCGACGAAGACAATTGCCATGACAAGTGCTTCGACCGAGCGGGTGCCATTTAGAATGGTACGGATGATACTGTAGAGAACCATCCCGATCGGAAGTGATTGTTTAGGCGACGTCAGGATTGCCAACACCAGACCGATGACAGCGCCGATCCCAGCCGGCCAATAGAGTGTAATGGCCGGGTTGTTGAATTGATAGAACCAATCCACTCCTTGCATAATGAGAACCGCAGTCGAGGCGCCAGCGATGGGAGTGATGATCAGATTGACGATTTTCCCGGTAGCAGCCGGGATTTTATCGCTGATCATCTGTCCGAACTTACCGAAGAGACCTCCAATGATTCCTCCGCCGACCAGCGCGGCGATGGCGGGTACAAGCATGACGATGATGTCTCCCACCTGGTAAATAAACTTTCGGATGAAGTACAGCGGTACTTCTTCATTTGGCGTAAGGTAATCGCCGACCACAAGGAGGAGTTTCCCAAGGAATAAAATGGAGGCAAGCACCAGGATGGTTGCCACCACTGTATAGAGCAGATTTATCAGGCGAGCTTTGAATTGCAATTCTGCATCTTCATCCTGGTTGGATAAGAGCCACCTTACGAACAAGAATCCCAAGCTGGGAACGATGATCGTGCCTGCCAAAGTGAGGAAAAATGAATTGAAAAGGGGAGATAGCAAGTTTGTTAGAAGCTGGCTTGCTTTGATCCCCAACCACATGCCCAGGGGCCATCCAATCAGCGAAAGGGAAATATTGCTGAGCGGAATTTTTATATCTGACATCAGGTTGCGGGCAGCCAGGAAGCTGATCGGGATGGACAGTAGAGTACCAAAGACAGTAGCCAGAAATGCCATGAAGACTGTTTCAACAATTTTGTCCCAGGTGACCTGGGCATCCCTAGAGATCATGGGAGCTCCAACACGCACTCTTCCGGTGGCGCGGATGGCCTGCGGGTCTTCCGTGACCTGACGGTTGGGGATGGTCACTTCAACCCGGAAATTACCCTGTGCATCTGCCTGGAAATTCCCCATTTGGAGGGGAACCCCATCTGGAGCCCCAGGGCTGAACCCGATGAAGTTGATTGGACCGGATGAGTTTTCCTGGAAGTTATATCCTTCCACCACGATGGTTTCCCCGGGTTCGGCGCACCCTACACTGGTGAGGATAAACGCCACCGACCGGTCCACCCCAGGAGTTTCGACACCTTCTTCGGGACATCCCAAATAAAAGGGAACCTCAACATTCACCACTTCATATTCATAATCGAAAATATGGGGGTGTGCCAAAGCCCTGAGAATTCGTGTGAGTGAAGCCACGCGTCTCTCAGAACGGGTTTCTTCAAAGTTGATATTGGTCACCGTGAAGCCATACGCAAAAATAACAAGGACCAGGAGTGTTGCCAACCCAACAGCAAGGGATCTGAGCGGAGATGAACTCTTTTTCATGGTTGGCTCCTTTATCCTACACGTTCTGCGTCTTTGCCATAGATTTCCCGGAATTTTTCGTCGTCGATCTCGTTGGGCGGACCATCGAACATTAATACTCCTTGGTTGAGGGCAATGGCTCGATCTGCATATCGGTGTACCAGGTCCAGGAAGTGCAGGCTGCAGAGAACAGTGACGCCATCTTCCTTATTGATTTTCTCAAGATATTGCATGATGGAGTGGGCCAGGACGGGGTCCAGGCTGGCGACGGGTTCATCGGCCAGGATCATGGCAGGTTCCTGCATCATGGCGCGGGCTATCCCCACCCGTTGCTGCTGGCCGCCGCTGAGTTCGTCGGCGCGCTTGTATGCCTGATTCTTAATGCCGATCCTGTCAAGCTGGGCGAGAGCCATTTCCATGTCGCTTTTCGGGAAGCGGTTGAGGGCGCTCATCACCGGGTTGACATACCCCAGCCTCCCTGCCAGGACATTGGTGATGACTTTTGAACGGGAAACCAGGTTGAAGTGCTGGAAGACCATGCCAATCTTGCGTCGGATGTGGCGCATCTCATCCTGGCTGGCAGCGGTGACATCCTGTCCCTTCCAGATGATCTGCCCACCTGTGGGTTCGACCAGCCGGTTGATACAGCGCAACAGGGTGGATTTTCCAGAGCCGCTTAATCCGATCACAGCCAGGAATTCACCCTGCTCTACGTTAAAGCTGACATCCTTAAGGGCTTGCACATCACCATCATATACTTTGGAGAGGTTTTTGATTTCTAGCATGGTGAAATACCGCCTTTCTTGTGTTCCATCTCAGACGTTGGCGAAAAGAATAAATTTAGAAAACGAACAATGTCTAAATTTAAATCTTGCCCCAGGCATCCCTGGGGCAAGAAATGGTAAAGCGTCTACTACTACTGACCAAGGTCTTCGAGGGTGATCCCCTGTTCGGCAACCAGAATGCGGACACCGTCAAAGTTCTCGTCGGCAATCGGTCCAACTGCTGTCCAGTTGTAGAATTGCTCAGCGCAGAGGGATTGGACGCAGGCTTCGTTGTCGAGAGAAACAAACTCGGTGACTGCATCGATGATGGACTGCTTCAATTCTTCCGGGAAATCGGGTGAGAAGGACATGGTGTCGTTGGGGATTTCCTTGGAGAGTGCCAGGATGCGGACTTCCTGGACAATGTCGGGCGCATCACCGGATACGGCTGAACGGGCATCCAGAACCCGGTAATCTCCGCACCACAATTCACCATCCTCATTTGGAGCGCAGGAATCTACAACATCAGCGGGAACATCGGGGTCATCGCTCATAGCCCAGGTACCTTCGGGTAACAGCGGCGGGCTGAAGAAAGCAGTGGCGACATCGGCCTGACCATTGTAGACAGCGAGGATGGACTGCGGGTGACCGCCGGCTTCGATGGTCTCACCAGCTTCGATGCCCAAATCAGAAAATAAGGATGCGGGGTATAGATAACCTGAAGTGGAGCCAGCATCCGGGTAAGCCCAGGTGGCGCCAGCCAGGTCTTCGAGGGTCTGGAATTCGCTGTCGCGGGGGACAAAGAAACCCGTCCAGTAAACGTTCCAGCCAAAACGCTCAGCGGCCAGACCAGGCTGTACACCGCACAACTGGTTGGCAATCACATAACCAAGGGCCGGGATGAAGCCAATGGTGTCCTCCGGAGATGCGCACATTTCCTCAATGGTAGCAGCATAAGAGGTCGGTACGCTAACTTCGTAGGTGTAGCCGGTGGCATCAGTCAGAGCCTGAGCAATCAGGTCACCACTCGAAATCATGAAATCTACGTCCACGGAGGGGACGAAGAGGACATTGATCGGGTGTTCAGGTGAACCAAGCTCTGGCATGGGCGCTTCAGTTGCCGGCATTTCGGTCGGCGCTTCCGTGGCCGGCATTTCGGTGGCCGGCATTTCGGTGGCCGGCATTTCGGTGGGGGCTTCGGTGGCGGGCGCACAGGCAGAGACCGCCAGTACGATGATCGCCATCACAGCCAGGAACAAATGTAGTGACTTCTTCATAATCTTCTCCTCTTGAAAGTTTGGATTTGGGAACGTTTTCCCTAACAGAATTGATAATACAATGTAATGAAAATTTAGACAAGTGACTTTTGATTAGAAAAAGGGAATTGTTTTTATGTTATTTTACAAGGGTTGCCAGGTCGATCCCAGACGCATCCACGTAACTGCGAAATTCCTGATAATATCCATCGTTCGCGGTCTCCACTTCATCAATGTCATAAGCAGTCTTGAACGCGGCTCGCCCCGCATCGGTTTGCATGATGGCGGGGACAAATCCTGCAAAAAGTTCACGCATGCCCGGCGGCATCTTTGTGGAAAATGCCAGCACCTCATAGGGAATGATCGCAGGGATCTGCCAGACGACCATCACCTGTTCCACCAGATCGGGGAAGCCATCTTCGAGGGAAGGGAACTTGCGTGCGTCGATGTAGGTCGCGCCGAAGTCACAGATGCCGGAGGCATATAACGAACGCACAACGGTTGGGTGTCCCTGCACGAATGCGGGAGGTCTCGTCACGACCTGGTTCGCGTTCAGGTAGCCCAGAGGAATGACATAACCGGAGGGAGATACCTCATCACTCCAGCAGGGCTTTTTATCTGCGAACTGCGCCAGCGCCACCGGCGCATCCTCCAAATTTCCGCCTATGCCCTCATCAAAATAGGACGTGAACCCGCCTCTGCGAGTCGCAAGGAATTGTGCGCCATATTTTCCTTCGCCCTCCTTCAAGACTGCATAGGAGGCGTGCGCCAGGCCGCGTTGATAGGCGAGTTCATAGGAATAAGGATCGAGCAAAACGATGTGCGCATTGCCCTTCTCCAGCGCATCCACAAGTGCAGTGTAGGAATCGGGAACGACCGTAACAACCGTATAGCCGGTTCGTTCGGTAAACTGGGAGGCGATCACTTTTGCGGCATCGATCTGCTCCTGCGTGCTGGCAGATGGGGGCAGGGCCAGGATCAAAGGATTTTCAGCCAGACCAAGTTCAACAGTGGCGAACGGCGGTGGAGCAGTATCCGTAGGTGTAACATCGATGGGCGTCGCCGTCTCCGTGGCGGTCGCTGTGGCTTGAGCAATGCTGACCCGCGGCAAATTGCAATTCGCAAGGATCAATGAGGCAATTAATATGAATATTGTTAACAAAAAGTATGTACGGTTCACGTGTGGTCCATTGAGATTATAATACCTGCATGAAAAACAATAGTTTACTTTCCGTGTTGATTATCGGTGTGGTCATCGTCGCGGCGTATTTTATTGTACAAACCGTGCGGGAGTCCGCACAGGCTGCCACCGCGCCGTTCCAGCAGGTCAATCAGGCAAACCAGTCATTGCAGACCCAGGTCTCGAACCTGTTAAACCCAACTCCTACGATTATTCCAGACCCGGTTACTTATATCAACGAAATCCGTGCTTTGGCGCGTCTTGAGACGATCCAATACAGTGTTGAAAAAGTGATCACCGGTGAAACAGGGGGTGGTACTTTCCAGACCTTGTTTGGTGACAAAATTTTGTTTGTCGGTCACGGCACGGTCATTGCTGGCATCGACATGGAAAAACTTCAGCCCGAACACATGCGTTTTGAGAATGGCGTGCTTATGGTGAGGCTGCCCCCTACTGAAGTTTTCATTGCCACACTCGATAACGAAAAATCCTATGTATATGATCGTGACACCGGCATCCTTGCCAGGCCAGATGTAAATCTGGAAACGCTGGTCCGCCAGCGCGCGGAAGAGGAAATCCTCAGAGCTGCCATCGAAGATGGCATCCTCGAACAGGGGCAGATCAACGCCGAGGCCTATCTCTTCAAATTCTTTGCTGCGCTCGGGTATCCAAATACAATTTTTATCGACGATCAGGGATAATGCAGGGATAGGCTGCCTATCTCTACATTATGCTAATCATACACGTTCTGTCCACGAGGGGTGATCGTATTTTTCTGTAACCAGTTCTTCGGCTCTTTTTGATTCGGATTCAGACAATTCCCCCTGCTCAAAACATAATCCCAATTGCGCTTCGAAGGCGTGGATGAAAGCCTGGGCGGCCCTGTCCCAGCTGACTGCGCGCCCTAAAGCGTATTCCACGGTGGCAGCGTGTGCCAGCAACCGTTTCGACGCGTCTTCTCGCGCGGCCTCATTTTCAAACGCCAATGCCTGGCAGATGCGCGCCAGGTCACCGGTTAAAGGCAGTGACCCATGCTGGAGCACGCCTTCCTTTTTGCGCGCCTGTGCCGAGCCAATTAACTTCCTTCCAGCGACCGTAATTTCATAAGTGGATGGCACTTCAAAACAGACAGGGTTGGGCGTTGCATTTCCGTCTGTTTTCCCTTCCTTCATTTCAACCGGCAGATCCAGACTTTTTACGGCAAGCAGCAGGGCTTGTGCGATGCGGTTATAGCTTTCAAGCACGCCGCCGGCGAGCACGGGTTCCTCGGCGCTGCCAATCACCGAATAGGTGAGTTCGTCTGTATGCAGGATCGCCCGCCCGCCCGTGGCGCGGCGGACAACTTCCCAGCCGCGCGCTTTGAGGCGCGCGGTATCCACGTCCGCAAAGGGCTGGGTATGCCCGAGGGAGAGACAGGCCGGGTGCCACGAGTACAGCCTGAGGGTCGGGAGCGAATCGCCGCGTCCAGTGTGCTCCAGGATCGCCTGGTCTACAGCCATATTCCGCGCGCCGCGCGCAGCCGGGGTGATGAGTAGTCTCCATGTTTTCGTATGCATACTGCGTATTGTACTTGATCTGATCTCTAACAAAAGAGTAACAAATTGCATTGAACCTGCAAAGATTAAGACTGTATAATACTCACAATAGGACAGGTCACGCTGCTCTCTGACCAGAGAAACAGTTTGATACTCAAAGCAACCTATTCTCCATCATTCTGTTCCCAACATTGCCTTCACTGTGTCAGCCGCGCTCTTAGGCTTTAACGCGACCTGTTCGGCGCGGCAGTACGAACGAGAAGCCGGCGGCTGACCAGGGAGACGTTATAATATGGATTGAAGCGATCGATAAGGCAAGCGGGGAAAGTTTGTGCGTCGTTTTATCAATAGGATTTGCAAAAGGTAGAGCTATGAAAAGGGATCGCAAAATCAAAGTGAGGTCCGGCTCAGATGAATTAAAAATGGATGGCAAGAGTCGCCGTGCCAGTTCAAAGTCTGCTTCGAAGTCCAATGGAAAACAACCACTGGCTTCTTATGAACACATCCCCATCGGGATTGTGGAATCTTCGCCGGGGGGCAAATATGTGAATGTCAACGAAGAGTTTTGCCGGATTACAGGCTACAAAAGGCAGGAACTCCTCAAGCTCGGTATTATAGATATCACCCATGAAGATGATTATACGTTTGATATCAAATTGCATGAGCAGCTCGTTGCAGGCAAAATTCCCTTCTATAAAATTGAAAAGCGGGTCAAACGGAAAGATGGCGGTGTTGTCTGGGTTGAATTGACGCGTTCGGTTGTTCGTGATCCGCAGGGCGAGGCGATTTATACCATTGGTGCAGTGCTGGATAGCTCAGACCACAAGCACGTGGAAAGGGGCTTGCATGAATCAGCGGAACGCCTGCGTCTTGCCACCGAAGCTGCACGGATGTTTACATGGGAGTGGGATTTCCGGAATCAAACGTATACACTCTCTGATAGTTTCGTGCAGATGCTCGGTTTCTCGGCTGGTCTATTGCCGAAAAACAGCATCGATGTGGTGCTGCAGTTGAGTCCCGCAGAAGACGTGCAAGCCATTTCAGCAGCGATTGCAAAAGCCATCGAAGACCGTGCTGATCTCCATTCTTTGCAATACCGCGTAATCAACCCTGAAAACGGTCAGACCGTCTGGCTGGAAGTGAATGGAAAAATCGTTTACGATGATGAAGGAAATGCCATGCGCATGTTCGGTGTGGCACAGAACATTACCGAGAATAAGAAGGCAGAAGCGGCATTGCAACTCGCACGCAGACAGGCTGAGCAGTCCGCTGACCGCACTGCCCGGCTCCAAAAAGTCACGGCGGCGCTCTCTGAGGCTCTAACACCACCACAAGTAGCCGAGGTTGTGGTGAACCAGGGCGCGCCGGCATTTGGCGCGGTGAGCAGTTCCGTGCTGCAGCTGAGTGAAGATGGTCAGATACTTGAGATAATGTACTCCACCTCACCGGCGTCCATTATCCGCCCTTACAAACGCTTCCCGGTATCGCTCAGGGTTCCAGCTGCCGATGCTGCCCGCTCCGGCCAGCCGGTCTGGATCGAGTCACAGCAGCAGTACCTGGAACGCTATCCACATCTGGCTGATCAGATCAACCTTTGGGGGCAGCAGTCTGGCATCGCAATTCCAATGGAGTATAAAGGGCGCATTCTAGGCGTGCTGACCCTGAGCTTTGACCGGGTTCTGGCATACAGCCTGGAAGACCGCGATTATGCCCTGACCCTGGCGCGGCAAGGCGCACAGGCGCTCGAGAGAGCACGTGCGGATGATGCGCTGCGTGAATCGGAGGAACGTTACCGCTTTATCGTCGAAAACACCTCTGATGGCATCTGGCGGATCGAGATGGACGAACCCCTACCCATCTCGCTGCCGGAGGATCAACAACTCGAATGGTATTACCAACATGCTGTCATCCGCCAATGTAATCTCGGTCTCGCTCGCATGTACGGTTATGCCTCCGTGGAAGAAGTGGTGGGGCTGCCGTTACGGGTTGTGATGCCCTCCGGCAATCCTGTGAACCTGGAACTTGCGCGCCAGTTCATCCACTCAGGTTATCGCCTGGTGGATGCTGAATCACGTGAGGTGGGAGAGGACGGTCGCGAACTGGTCTTTCTCAACAACATGATCGGGATTATTGAAGCTGGCAAACTCAAAGGGGAGTGGGGTACCAACCGCGACATCACCGAGCGGAAGAGGGCAGAAGAAGCGCTTCGTGAATCGGAGGAACGTTTCCGCGCGATCCTCAGGCAGGCAACGGCTGGCATTGTCCGCAAGGATGCCGAGGGCAAATTGACATTTGTCAACCAGGCATTTTGCAACATGCTGGGGTATACCGAATCAGAGCTACTGGGCAAAACGGTTTGGGATCTTACCCATGAGGATGATATCCAGGAAAATAAGCGGTTATATGACCGCCTGATCATGGATGGCATTCCGTTCAAGCTCGAAAAACGTCTTATTCGCGAGGATGGTTCAGTGATCTGGGTGGATGTCAGTGTCTCTCCGGTCATGGATGCAGCCGGCAAGCCCCAATCGGCTGTTGCCGTGGAAGTGGATATTACTGGGCGTAAGCTGGCAGAGGAAGCTTTGCACCGCAACGAAAAGATGTTTTCGACCTTGATCGATGCTGCGCCCTTCGGCGTATATTTTATTGATTCCGAATTTCGTCTGCGAGCAATTAACAAAGGTTCCGAATCGGTGTTTAGCGGCATCTACCCGCTCATTGGACGCGATTTCGCTGAGATTCTCCGCCTCGTCTGGGAGGAACCGTTTGCCACGGAAGCGATCGAGCGCTTTCGCCATACACTGCGCACAGGCGAGTCGTTTATTTCACCACCCGTCATTGAAAAGCGTGCAAACATTGAAGAAATCCAGGCTTACGATTGGCAGATTCACCGCATCACTCTGTCCGATGGAACATTCGGCGCGGTTTGTTATTTTTATGACCTATCCGAGCAAAAACGTATGGAAGCCGCCGTGCGCGTCTCCGAGGAACTTTACCGCAACCTGTTCGATCTGGTTCCTGTCGCTGTTTATGCCTGCGATGCCAATGGATTGATCCAGGAATACAACCATCGCGCCGTTGAATTGTGGGGACGTGAACCGGCGAAGAACGAACCGAACGAAAAGTTCTGTGGCTCATTCAAGCTATATTATCCGGATGGCAGGCTCATGCTCCATGAGGAATGTCCGATGGCGCGCGCGTTGAGCGGCGAACGGCTCGAACCCCATGAGTTCGAAATGCTGGTTGAACGACAGGATGGCAGGCGAAGAAACGTCGTTGCCCATCCGCTCGTGTGGAAGGATGAGCAGGGCCAGGTCAGTGGAGCCATCAATTGTCTTTACGATATTACCGATCGCAAGCAGGCTGAGGAAGCGCTGCGCGAGTTGAATCTTCAACTGGAAAACCGTGTGCAACACCGTACTGCCAGGCTGAATGATGCGATCCAGACCCTGCGCGATGAAATTGCCGAGCGCAGAAAGGTGGAGGATGCTTTGCGGAAGAGCGAAGCATCCGCACGTGAGAACGAAGAAAAGCTGAGCACCTTGTTCGAACTGCTGCCGGTAGGCATATCGTTCCTTGATCTTGACGGACAGATCATCCAGATGAACTCCGCACTGGCAAATATCCTCAAGCTACCCAAGGAGCAATTATCGAACCAGGAATATAAATCCAGAAAGTATATTCGGGCGAATGGCGCTTTAATGCCGCCAACAGCATTTGCCAGCCAGCGCGCGCTCGCGGAGGGGAAGACAATTTACAATATTGAAACCGGCGTTGTTTTGGAGAACAGCGAAGTGGTCTGGACGAGCGTGAGCGCCGCACCTGTGGAAGTTGCAGATGTAGGCGCCGTAGTGGTGACCGTGGACATCACTGAAAGCAAACGCGCCGAACGGGCATTGCGGGAAAGCCGCGAGCGTTTGCAGCTCCTTTCTCAGCGTCTGGTGGAAGTGCAGGAAGATGAGCGCCGCGCCATTGCGCGTGAACTGCACGACCGGGTGGGTCAGACTCTTGCGGCGCTGAACATCAATCTGATCATCATAAGCGATCAACTTACGGGTGAGGTGGACGAGCAGATCGGCGCGCGGCTAAACGATTCAGTCAAACTGGTCGCGGAAACGATCAGCCTGGTGCGGGATGTCATGTCCAATTTGCGTCCGGCTGTTCTCGATGATTACGGACTCGAAGCGGCGCTGCAATCGCACCTGAGTGAATACATGTTACGCTACGAAATCAAGGTTGTGATGGAAAAAGCCGGTCACTCCATTCCGCGTCTGGGTCCCAGCATTGAGATGACGTTCCTGCGGATCGCGCAGGAAGCACTGATGAACATCGCGCGTCATGCCCAGGCCAGTCATGTTACTCTGTCGCTGTGGCGGGAGGGCAATGCCATCTGCATGACCGTTCAGGATAATGGCACCGGTATTAGATCGTGGCAGGATGCAAATCGTCCCGGTAGTCATGGGTTGACGATCATGCGCGAGCGCGCTGAGGCATTTGGCGGGAGCTTGAAGGTGGGATCAGTTCCCGGGGAGGGTACCAGGGTTGAGGTGAGTATCCCGTTTGAAAATAGCAATCCGCCTCAAGTCCAGAACGAGATGCCCCAATGATCACGGTTATTCTTGTAGATGATCATGCCATCCTGCGCGAAGGTTTGCGTTTTCTGCTCGAAGCTGCGGGAGATATAGAAATCGTGTCCACGGCCGCCAATGGGCAGGAGGCTGTGGAACAGGCCACGCTGCATTGCCCGGATGTGGTGGTGATGGATATCTCGATGCCAATCATGAGCGGCATCGAGGCTACAAAGCACATCTGCAAAGTCTGTGAAAACACAAAAGTGGCGATCCTTTCGATGCACCATACCACTGAGTATATCCAGCGCGCCCTGGAAGCCGGCGCGGTTGGTTATTTACTAAAGGACTCGGCAGGTGCCGAATTGGTGGCAGCCATCCGTGTGGTGAACAACGGAAAACGATATA
>DATKED010000118.1:0-21830 GCA_035512375.1 Anaerolineales bacterium | reverse complement strand
CATTGCGATTGCAGTGGTCGCCGTAAGTTTGCGGAGAAACTCACAGGGTGATGAAGATGATCCGTTGCAGGCGCGACTGGCTGAGTTTATTCAGCGCGGCGATGTTACATCTCTGGAAGAAATTGAACTATCCCAGCCATTTAGTCAGCGTGTACTTGTGCCGCTCATTAACCGCGTCGGTGAATTTTCCGCTCGTTTTACCCCTCAAAAAGCGATACAGGACACAGCAAAGAAAGTGGAGTTGGCGGGTAACCCCTGGCCGATTGATGCAGCCACATTTCTTGCCATTCGTTTCATCCTGGCTGTGGTGCTTGCCGGCTTTTTGATCGCAGTGGTGATCATTTCTCCTCCATCCAGCCCTAATGATAATTTTATGTATATTGGTGGGGCAGCATTTGCTGGTTTCTACCTTCCCCATTTGATGCTTACGAGTAGGATCACTCGCCGGCAGAAGGAAATTCGTAAAGCCATGCCGGATGCCCTGGATTTGCTCACTATATGCGTGGAGGCTGGGCTCGGGTTCGATGCGGCAATGTCAAAGGTAAGCGAGAAATGGGAAAATGAGCTTTCCCTGGCGTTTGCACGTGTGATCCGTGAAGTACAGTTGGGCAAGGTCCGTCGTGAAGCATTGAAAGATATGGCGGATCGTTTAGGGATTCCTGAGATGACGAGCTTCGTGGCAGCGATCATCCAAAGTGAGCAACTTGGTGTGAGCATGGCAAAGGTCTTGCGCATTCAGGCTGATCAAATGCGGATGAAGCGTCGACAACGTGCTGAGGAAGAGGCGCACAAGGCTCCTATTAAAATGCTCATCCCCATGGCATTGTTGATATTTCCGTCCATCATGATCATCATTCTGACGCCGGCTGTTATCAGTATCATGGGATCAGGCTTGTAACCACCTAATCAAGCTTATTCTCTGTGAACAGTACACCCTGGTCGTATCGCCTTTATCGATTGACCTGGCGCGGGCTGGATTTACTTTTCCCGCCAATGTGTGGTGGTTGTGGAAAGGTTGGATGGCGCTGGTGCCATGATTGTCAGGCACGCGTTCCGCGCATCAATAAGCCGTTCTGTGAAAAATGTGGGATACCAACGAAGGGATCTGATTCATGTGAAAAATGCCGGTTGCATCCGCCTGCGTATCGAAAGATGCGGTCGTGGGCGGTTTTTGATTCACCCATCCAAAATGGACTGCACACCATGAAATATCGCCGCAACATTGGGTTTGGTGAATCAATTGCCACGCAGCTGGTCGATTTTGTCCACTCTTTACAGTGGCCGGTCGAGATCTTGATCCCCGTCCCGCTTGGAAAAAAGCGTCTAAAAGAGAGAGGTTATAATCAAGTCAGCTTGGTGGCACAACCGCTGGCTTACCAGCTGGGATTGGGCTATGAACCGGATGCTCTCCGAAAAACGCGCGAGACACGTTCGCAGGTCGGCTTGACGGTATCTCAGCGGAGCGAAAATGTCCATCAAGCGTACCAGGCTGAACCAAAACTCGTGACACGAAAGTCCATTCTGATCATGGACGATGTTGCGACGACCGGTTCCACGATTTCAGCCTGTACAGCTGCATTGCTTTCTGCTGGGGCGCAAGATGTTTATGTATTGACAATTGCGCGTGCACTTTCACATCATAGTCTGGATCGTGTTTGACAATTACCGATCGGGTAGTTGATAAATCAATTCAGGAGGTTCTATGACGCAAAAAATCGAAACCGTAGCACGCAATATGAGGTTGACCGACAACGTCCGAGACTATGTTGAAAAGAAGGCCGCCAAACTTGAACGTTACCTCCAGGAGATTGACGAAATCCGCGTCGAGCTGTCACATATCAAGTCTGCGCGCAGTGCTCTGGATCGGCAGGTAGCTCAGATCACGGTTCACGGTAAGGGTTTTATCCTGCGTTCTGAGGAGAGAGCAGATGACATCCATGCTGCTTTCGATGCGGCACTGGATAAAGTGCAGCGCCAGATAGATCGGTATAAAGGAAAACACTACCGTGGACGCGGCGATGGACGTTCTGCTGCTGAAGTGGTTGAAGAGGAACTGCCTGTAGATGAGACAGGTGAATTGTTGCCTTTAATTGGCCGGCGCAAAAAATTCATTATTATTCCAATGACTGAGGATGAAGCGGTCGAGCAGATGCGCCTGCTTGGGCACGATAACTTCTTTGTCTTCTTCAACGCCGAGCAGAATTCCATCCAGGTGTTGTATCGCCGTCGCAACGGCACATACGGTCTGATCGAACCTGTAGTTGGGTAATGTCTTGAGATGATAAGCAAACCAGTGGCGCTGAGGCGCCACTGGTTTTATGAAGGAGTGAAAATGGAATTTGACGATGATTTTGATGTAAGGGATTTGGACAGCGTAAATATGGATTTCGAGGCCATCAGGAAATCGGTCCTCGAAGTCCTCAAGGCTGTCGGAGAGGACCCCGAACGGGAAGGTTTAAGCAATACACCAGATCGGGTTTCTCGCATGTATGCGGAACTGCTAAGTGGATATAGTACCGATCCCGAAAAAATCATCAATGGCGCTCTGTTCAATATCAATTATGATGAAATGGTGCTGGTGCGCGACATCGAGTTTTATAGCCTGTGCGAGCATCACATGCTGCCGTTCCTCGGACGCGCGCACGTAGCTTATCTTCCCAAGGGGAAAGTGATCGGACTCTCCAAAATCCCACGGATTGTTGACATGTACGCGCGCCGATTGCAGGTGCAGGAACGGATGACACGTCAGATCGCGGATCTGCTTCAGGAAATATTGGAACCTCAAGGTGTGGCTGTGGTGGTGGAGGCAATGCACCTCTGCTCCATGATGCGCGGCGTGAAGAAGCATGATGCGCGCATGACGACCTCGGCGATGCACGGCGCATTCCGTGCAAACCTGGCAACCCGACAGGAATTTCTTGAACATATTTCGAGGGGAGCGAAGCCGCTTCAGATCTAGGACCTTGAACTGCTTCCGTTGAATCGACTTAATACTTTGGGACGCGTCTCCATCCAAACCTCCGCCCGGAGACGCGTTGCTGTCTTAATGATGCTTTCCTGCGTTAAGGGGCTTTGATATTCAGGATGGATTTCTGCGAGAGGGATGACGACAAACGCCTGATTCCAAAACTTATCATTACATGAAACATTGTCGAACAGAATAATATCAATGTCGATTGTGCGTGGCGCATATTTATCCTCGTTCCTTTTCCTACCCAGAATTGTTTCAATCGGACGAGTGACCTGTTCCTTCAGCTCAATCGGCAGGAGGGGAGTGAGAAATAGAACACACGCATTGAGGAAATTTGGTCCTTCCGAGCCTACTGCCTCAGATTCCCATGCGCTCGAAACTTTGAGAATATGCCCGTATTTGCGTAGGAGTTCAATCGCACCGGGCAAATTCACTTCAGGCTGAATGTTGGAGCCAAGACTCAAGTAAGCCTGATGCACATCTACTCCTCGCGGCTGCGTTCGATCTCCACACCGACCGACCGCGCGAATCGCACTGCCCCTGGCTTTTCCACGCGGAGAATTACTTTCAGGACGCCCTTATCTTCAAAACAGATTTTCGCTAAATCGTTTGCCAGAGCCTCGACGGTGAGTCGCTCCGCGCTTTCGGCATGCGCCTGAATCCTTTTGCTCATTGTGCTGTAATTGACGCAGTCCGTGATATTGTCTGTTTCAGCAGCGCGGCGCGTATCGGTGAATAGGGTGATATTGATCAAAATATCCTGTGCGCGTTTCCGTTCCCAGTCATTGACTCCGATAATCCCCCGCACGAGTAGATCCTTGATAATAATTCTATCCATAGTTGGTTTCCTTAATGCCATGCGTATAGCCACTGCATTGCATGTGAAAAAGTGGATTAGCACCAATTACAAATTACCAATCTCTATTCTCCAAAATCTGCCCTTATATCAAATGTCTTCCACCATCCACATGAATAATCTCACCGGTGATATAGGCTGGACAGGTCAGTGCGAAAAGAAGTGCCCGCTCAACCTCATGGTTCTCTGCCCATCGCCCCGCAGGGATATTTTTTATGAGGTCTGGCTTGACTTTACCATCGGAGGGAGGAAGGATTGCGCCAAGCGCCAATCCATTGACAATGATTTTCGGTGCAAGTGCCACAGCCAGCGACCTTGTCATGGAAGCCAGCGCGGCTTTGCTGATGGTATAGGGGAAGTGGTCGGCGCCGGGGCGCAGGGCGCGCCAATCGAGGATGTTGACTATTCGAGCGTCGTCGGGTGCCTGTTTCTCGAATGCCTGGCTCAACAAAAACGGCGCAGTCAAATTGATGGCAATGTGTTTTTCCCAGTCTTCAAGCGAGGTTGTTTCCAGGGACAGAGATTCAAAGATTGCCGCGCTGTTGACGAGTCCGTGTAACGGTGTGGATTCGTTAATTCGGGGGATCAGGTTTTCGGCTTGAGAAGGATCGCTTAAATCTGCTTTGAAGACCCATGCCCTGTGTCCCAATCCGATGATCTCGGCACGGACCGCCTCCGCTTCATCATCCGAATGGCCGTGATGAATTGCGACATCCGCGCCCCCGCTCGCACATGCCAGTGCGAAGATCTTCCCCACCCGCCGTGCCCCGCCACTGATCAAAATGGTCTTTCCGCTTAATGGCTTGTCCATTTGGGGAGGATTGTATCATCCCCGCGAGTTTATTGGACAGCATTTATCGCATTCTTGACTTGTGATTTTGGAAGTGATAATATCTCTTTGCGATCGTTAAAAATATCATGAATGTTTTGTGTTCTTCAACAGCCATTCCCAAGAAAGGGCTAAATCATGACCACAAACAAGAATCCTCCGACTTATACCGGCGATATTGCCGAACAGCACATTGATCCGGAGCGCGAATACTCTGCTGAAAACCAGGAGATCGTTTTCTCCGATGAACAGCATGCGATCTGGGCGGACTTGTTCGAGGGCGTTCACCAGCCTTATTTACTGGAACATATTTGCCAGGAGTTCAAAGATGGGCTGGCATTGCTCGAACTTGATCCGCGTCACATCCCGACCGTTTCCAATCTTAACGAGCAAATTACCCCGCGGACGGGCTGGCACATTGAGCGCACGGTTGTCCGTTACACGCTTGCAGACGACTGGTATAAAAAGTTCGCGCAGCGTATTTTCCTGATCACCGATTACCTGCGCAGCCGTGACCAGATGGAGTTCACGCCCGAGCCGGACATGTTCCATGACATTTTTGGCCATCTTCCCTATCTCACCCAGGAGTTCTACGCGCGCATCGAGGATAAATTTGCCCCCGCCTATGTGAAGGCGACCGAGGATGAGAAGGAAGTGATCAAGCGCCTCGCCTGGTACAGCACCGAGTTTGGACTCGTGGTCGAGGAGGATCGCTTTAAGGTCTTCGGAGCGGGGATCATTTCCGGTCGCGCGGAACTGGCGAATGCCATTATGGAATTTTACCGGCTCTCCCGTGATACCGTGATCAATTACACCGGGAATGTGTTCGAGCAGCTTAACGAGCAATTCCTTTCCCATAAGAATGACTTATTTCGCATCATCGACGGTGTGAATGATCTGCACCGGCGGGGGCAGATGTCGTCGCAGGATGAAGGTTGGAACGTTGTCCATTCCCTTTATGAGACATTGGGGATCAATCGCGAGGGATACTTTGGGGGCGATGTGATCGTGGCACCGTTCGACCTTGCGACGATCGCCCATATCCCAAAGACTGTCTATGCGTTCAATCCAATATTTTTTGTCTGTGAGTCATTTGAGCAAATGGATGCCCTGCTCGATTCCTATCTGAAACCAATCGCGCTTCGTACCCAGGGATAAACTTTTAGGCGAAAAAAGACGTTCATACCCTCCACGGGAGAGGCGGGTTCCGTTTACTCGACCTGCTCCACCCTGCGAATCGACTCGCTTGCGAATAACACGACCGCGAGCCCGATCCAGGCGATGATCTGTTCTAGCCGCAAGCCTCCGAAGACCAATGTGCTGTCGCCGCGGAATGCCTCGAGAAAGAGACGTGCACCTGCTGTCAGTGCAGCAAATAGAAGAAAACCAACACCAGTGCGGGAATCCGTTTTGCGAAACCAAAGCAGCCCGAAAATGAAGATCGATGCGATCAGCTCATAGACCTGAGTGGGGTGGCGTGTTGCATTCCATAGTTCGATCCCCCAGGGTAAATCTGTTTGGCTTCCAAATGCCGTCCCCGCCGCGAGATGAGAGAGGGATAATCCGATGGCAAGGGTTGCGAAGAGCGGCGTCAGCGCGTCCAGTGCGGACCAGAGTGGAAGATTCTGTCGGGAACCATATGCGGATCCAACAATTATAGCGACAATCAATCCAGACAGCGGATCGAAAAGATCGAGGTTGAGCGAGAAAAGACTCAGCGGGCTTTGCGCAAAAACAGAAAAATTTGACAGAGCATACAGTATGCGCCCACCAAAGATGTAGCCGAAAAGGCCGTAATAAACAATATTATTGAGCGAGTCTTTGGAAATATTGTGTCGTTCCGCGCGCTTCTCGGCAAGAGCCAGACCAATCCACAGCGCAGCGAGGATCAGGATCAAATGACGGGGCGGAGCGAAGATCGAGCGGAAGAGGGAGATCACTTCAAAATATCCTCAATCCGCGTGCGGAGCAGTGCCTCCGACATAGGTCCGCCTATCACGACCTCGTTGATGATCCCATCCCGCCGGATGAAATATGATGAAGGTAGTGAACGCAGTTGGTAAGCCTTTGCCATCTCACTGGTTTCCTCCAGGAGGATCAGGAAGGTAAGTCCCTGCTCGTTGACAAAAGGCATGACCGCCAACGGATCATCCTGATAGGTCATATTGACTGCAAGGACGGTGAAGCCTTTTTCTTTATATTCGTTATACACTTTTTCAATGGATTGCATTTCCGCCCGGCAGGGTGGGCACCAGGTTGCCCACAGGTTGACCAGCACAGCCTGACCACGTAAATCCGAAAGCTTAATGGATTCCCCTGTCGGCGTTTTCAATTCAAAATCTGGAGCAAGGAATCCTTGTTGCGGCGCAAAAATTTTCCCGGAGGTAGACGCTCCTGATCCATCCACACTGAGGAATATCCATACAAATCCTAAGACCAGGAGGAATAAATAAATGATTCGGCGTTGAGTCTGTTGCATTACGGTCTCTTTTCGGCTACACTGATATTGAACATTTCTGCGAGAGGAATTTTACGATGACATCTGATCATATCATTTTTGCAGGTGTGGAACTCACCTTCGGGCGCAAGCCTGTCACGTTTGCCGGGCTGGATGCGGATCTGAATATCAGGATGCTGGAAAAGTGGGACAGAGCTGAAGTTCTCGGTTGCCTGCAAATCTATGATAGTTGTTTACTCGCGATCAACATTCCCTCTGCAAAACAGGGAAGAGAAATTTATGGTGATTTGAAAGAGGATCTCGTTCAGGCAGGTTTCAAGCCCTTTTCACAGAAAACGCATCCGAAACAATGGCTCGAGACGAATGCGCAAGATTGTTTCGACTTGTTGAGTGGTCACAAACTTTTTCCGCGGCGTGCTCTGGAGGGCCGCCTCCAGCGAAGTGCGATCTTGTATGAGCAGGGATTGCAGATCAGCGACCCGGTCGACATATTCGAGGAGATCACGCGCTACAAATTGATCCAAGGGATTCTTCCGTTGGAGAACCTTCCTTCTTCCAAAGAATTGGATGCGTTGGTCTCGGCATATCTTGCGTGGATGACTTTTAACCGTCCAGGGCTGACTGTTCCCAGGGGTGAGTTTGTACTGCCAGCGCAAGAATAAAACTTTCCCGCAAGTGGAAATCTGCACGGGGCGCAGATGTGTGAGCGCCCAGTACGTCTCGTTGCCGTCTTTCGTTTGGATGATGGCTGTGATCGCCATTTCGAGTTTCTGTTCGAGTCCAATGATGGGGGTTAAGTCCACGGAGACGTTCAGCGAATATCCACCCGGCTCTTTTTTAATTCCAAATGGCAGTTGAGAAATTAATGTTTCCTCCCGAAATCCAATCCGCCGATAAGCCTCTATTCGATAAATATTCCAATCGCCGGACGGAGACATATTAAATTCCCAGTATTCTGGCTGGTCTGTGATCCCCAGAAAGAATTCGAAGCAGGTTGCTTTCCAGAGCTCATCTCTGCGTCTGGAAGTCCGGGAGGCTGGCGGCAGCAAAACCTCTTCAATCTCCCCAGCCAGTGAATAATGCAAGGTCAGGACATTATTTTGAAGCGAAAGGTTTCCGCTAAGCGAAATGGCTGGGATGTTTGGCGCGGGAAAAGGGATTAGCGAGAATGATTTTTCGGTCATAGTGCAGGTGAGACCATGCCCTGGATGATCTGACGAATGTCTGCTTCGTACCCTTCAATCGATTCGGTCAATTTGAATTGAACCAGTGCACGTTGCAAATTGTGCTGAGGATGCCTTACCTTGAAATAAACGTTGCCCGCCAGATAATCCGTGAAGAATCGGACACCGAGTTCAAATGTCAGTAAACGGATCGAATCAAATAGATATTCGTAATCGGCGGCTGTCAAAAATTTGCGCGCCTGGGTAAGATAACCTTCCAGGATCGCTGCGCAAGTTTCCGGGTCGAACTGAACGGCTTCCCAGCGCTCCGTCTCTTCCCCTAGCGGGTTACAGCCGGACCTCATGCAGTCCCCAATGTCATAATGGATGAGTCCGGGGTTGACTGTATCCAGGTCCACAATACTGATGGCGCGTCCCGTGGATTCCTCGATCATCACGTTGTTCACTTTTGGGTCGCCGTGTACCGGTCGGAGTTGAAGTCGACCCTGCTGGCGCGCGTTTTCAAGTACGTGTGCAAACTCACGCCTTTGCTCCATAAAGTTGAGACAGTATTTCACCTCCGCGCTGGATTTATATCCGTTGTGCGAAAATGCCTCATCAAAATTCTGAAGGTAACGCGGCATGATATGAAAACCTTCCAGCGTGTCAGCCAGTTTGTTGATGGGCAGGTCGCTGATCAGATACTGGAATGTGCCAAGAGCGTAACCAACTTCGTAGGCGAGCTTGTTGTCTTTTATCGTCTCGAAAGATTGCGTGCCATGCACATAACTGATCGCTCTCCAAAAGTTTCCTTCGGGGTCGATGTAAAAGTCCTGGCCATCATGGGCGGGAATCACGCGCGGCATTTCCCAATGATGCCCCTCGTCATGAGCGCGCCTGCGCACATGCTCGGTGAACGCACGCATGTTTTGCATAATTAGTTTGGGTTGTTTGAACACCTGGGTGTTGATACGCTGTAACACAAATTGTTTATCTTCGGACACGTCGGTTTCGGTGCATACTAAATAAGTGTCATTGATATTGCCGTTACCAAATTCGTGTGCATCGATAACCCGCTTTGATGGCGCGAATTGCTCCGCGATAGTGATGTAGTGGTGCAAATGCATTCTCCAGAAATGGGATTATTATTTGTGATTATATCCCTGTTGTCCCAATGGTAAAATGAACTATCTCATTCGAATAGGTTACATATGACAAACGATCTCCAGATTCGTGCAATCAATACAATCCGTTTTCTTGCAGCGGACGCCGTTCAACAAGCCAACTCAGGACACCCGGGGCTGCCCATGGGCGCGGCGCCGATGGCTTTTGCCTTGTGGACGCGTCACTTGTGTCACAATCCGGGCAACCCCAAATGGGCAGGACGCGACCGCTTCATCCTTTCGGGCGGGCATGGTTCCATGCTCCTTTACTCCTTACTGCATCTGACGGGATATGACCTGTCTCTTGAAGAGATCAGGAATTTCCGTCAGTTTGACAGCAAGACGCCGGGACACCCTGAGTATGGATTGACTCCCGGTGTGGAGACAACAACCGGTCCACTCGGTCAGGGATTTGGGCAGGGCGTGGGCATGGCAATGGCTGCGACGCATCTCGCCGCGGAATTCAACAGGCCGGGGCATGAAATCATCCAATCGTATATTTATGGAATTGTCACGGATGGTGATCTGATGGAAGGTGTTGCAAGCGAAGCGGCGTCGCTGGCGGGACATCTGCAGCTCGGACGCCTCATCTATCTTTACGACGATAATCACATCTCGATTGATGGCTCCACTGATCTGGCGTTCACTGAAGACCGCGTTGGGCGCTTCAAAGCGTATGGCTGGCATGTGCAAACCGTCGCAGATGGCAATGACGTTGAAGCCATTGAGACTGCCATCCAGTCTGCCAAAGCGGATCCGCGTCCCTCGCTGATCGCAGTCCGCACGACGATTGGCTTTGGCGCGCCGAATCGGCAAGGCACTTCAAAAGCGCACGGTGAACCACTCGGTGACGAGGAACTGAACGCGGCAAAGGAGAATCTCGGCTGGCCTCCGGAGCCGCGTTTCCTTATCCCTGGCGATGTGATGGAGTTTTATCGTGAAGCCGTGGAGCGCGGGCGTGAGATCGAAATGGATTGGATGAAACGCTTCGACGCTTACAAACAGTCTTATCCTGAATTGGGTGCTGAACTTCAAAGACGCTTAAATCGCGAACTGCCTCATGGCTGGGATGCCGATCTTCCGACCTTCCCTGCGGATGAAAAAGGATTGGCAACCCGTTCTTCTTCAGGAAAAGTGCTGAATGCGCTATCCGTAAAGCTCCCTGAACTCGTCGGTGGCTCGGCCGACCTTACTCCCTCGAACAACACAAGATTTGAAGAAGCTGGCGATTTCCAAAAGGACAACCCGGGCGGGCGTTATTTCCGTTTTGGTGTGCGCGAACATGCAATGGGTGCGGCGTTGAATGGAATGAACTTGTTCGGCGGCGTGATTGCCTACGGTGGGACGTTCCTGGTCTTTTCCGATTATATGAAGCCAGCCATCCGAATTGCAGCGATCTCTGCCATTCCATCCATTTTTGTGTTTACGCATGATAGCATTGGACTTGGCGAGGATGGTCCCACGCATCAGCCAATTGAGCATCTGGCGGCCCTGCGAGCAGTTCCCAACCTGACTGTGATCCGCCCGGCGGATGCGAATGAAGTCGCACAAGCGTGGCGCCTAGCGCTCACGCGCAAGCACAGTCCGACTGTCCTTGCACTGACGCGTCAAACCGTGCCAACACTGGCGATTGGACCGTTTGTCAAATTGTCCCATGGCGCCTATGTAGTGAAGGATTTTGGCGATAGCCCGCAGCTCATTCTCATGGCATCTGGTTCTGAGGTGAGTCTGATCTATTCTGCCGCCCAGAGATTATTTGCAGAAGGAATTACTGTGCGGGTGGTTTCCTTCCCGAGCTGGGAACTGTTTGAGGAACAGGATGAAGCTTATCGTGAGTCCATTCTGCCGAAACACATCAAAGCTCGACTCGCCGTCGAGGCGGGAGCAACGCTCGGCTGGGAACGATACGCCACGTCCGTGATTGGGCTCGATCATTACGGCGCGTCCGCTCCATATAAAGTTATCTTTGAAAAGTTTGGGTTTACGGTTGAGAATGTTGTGACCCGGGCGAAAGGGCTATTGAAATAATCATGAATTCAGCCGGCTTCGTATTTGTTGGGATTGGGATACTGATTATGCTTGGTGCCGCGTTGAACTGGGGCATTGTCAGTCGCCCCGGGAAACTGCTCAATCGCATATTTGGCGATACCGTGGCTCGGATTATCTATTTTGCGGCAGGTATTTTCCTGTTCGTCGTTGGTATTGGACGATTGATCGCCGCAAATTGGTTTTAGCTTGTGAGGACAAATGAAAGTTGCTATTGGATTTGATCATGCTGGTTTTCCATTAAAGAAAACGGTGCTCGATGCCGTGCGCGAGGCTGGGCACGAACCGATCGATCTGGGAACGGATAGTGCTGATCCTGTGGACTTCCCTGATTACAGCGAAAAGGTGGGGCGCGCCGTGCAAAGCGGCGAGGCAGAACGCGGGATTTTGGTCTGTGGATCAGGTATCGGCGCGTGTATTGCAGCGAACAAGCTGAAAGGTGTGTTTGCTTCCATATGTCACGATACATATTCTGCTGCGCAAGGTGTCCGGCACGATGACATGAATGTGCTCTGCCTGGGCGCCCGCGTGATCGGACCTGAACTTGCGGTTGCGCTTGTCAATTCGTTTTTGGCAGCGCGCTATATCGGGAATGACGCGGGTGGAGAAAGACTTGCAAGACGCGTCGCCAAAATACATAAATTGGAAGACGTTGGAAAGTTGGAAAGTTGAAAAGTTCACAGATAATCATGCAACTTGCCATGTCTGCCTAACCTTCCCTGAAAAGAGAAAAACATGAATACAATTGCAAAACTCACCTCCCTTGGACAATCCCTCTGGCTGGACAACATTCAGCGCAAGCAGTTGGAAAATGGCGAACTCAGAGCCATGATCGAGCGCGGCGATATCCGCGGTATGACCTCCAACCCGAGCATTTTTAACAATGCCATCGCGAAAAGCAAAGATTATGATGCCGCGCTCACTTCCCTGGCATGGGCAGGCTGGGATGCGGAAAAGATCTTCTGGCAGCTTGCCATCGAAGATATTCGTGCCGCCTGTGAGTTGTTTAGCCCGCTTTATGAAGAGACCAATGGTGGTGATGGATATGTGAGCATCGAAGTCAGCCCGGACATTGCACATGATACCGAAGCGACGATCGCTCAGGTGGAGCAGCTTTGGGCGCGCGTGCACCGCTCGAATCTCATGGTGAAGATTCCTGCGACGAAGGCAGGTATCCCAGCCATTCGCAAAGCGATTTCGGTGGGAATCAATGTCAACGTCACGCTCATCTTTTCGCTCAAGCGTTACGCTGAAGTTATGGAGGCGTATCTCAGCGGGCTTGAAGATCATTTGGCTGCGGGGCATTCAGTCAATCACATTGCTTCGGTTGCCTCGTTCTTCGTCTCGCGTGTGGATTCGAAGATCGATCCAAAACTTCCTGATGGTTCAGAACTCAAAGGCAAGGCTGCCATTGCCAATGCAAAACTTGCCTACGACGAATATCAGAAAACCTTCGCAACCCGTCGTTGGGAGAATCTCAATGTCAAAGGCGCGCGCGTCCAACGTCCGTTATGGGCGAGTACCAGCACAAAGAATCCTGCGTATCCCGACACGATTTACGTTGACAACCTCATCGGCCCCGAAACGGTCAACACCGTTCCCCCCGCCACATTGGATGCTGTTCGCGACCACGGCATCGCAGAGGTGACCATCACGCGCGATCTCGAACAAGCCCAGGATGCCATCAGCCAACTCGAAGCCGCGGGCATCTCGATGGATATCGTCACTCAGGAATTGGAAGATGAAGGAGTCAAAGCCTTTGCGGATGCGTTCACACAGTTGCTGAAAACCATCGATGAGCGGAGGACGGGCGCCGTGTCCTCGCTTGGACCGATCGCGGGTCCCGTTTCCAAACGTATTGCACAGCTCGAAGCGGATTCTGTTCCCGCGCGTCTGTGGAGTCATGATTCCACTTTATGGACCACGGATCCTGCAGGTCAGGCTGAAATCAAAAGGCGCATGGGCTGGCTGGACTCACCCGACAAAGCGCGAAATATGATTCCGGCATACAGAGGATTTGCAGAGGAAATCCACAATGAACAGATCGGTCGTGTACTGATTCTGGGGATGGGTGGCTCATCTCTGACAGCAGAAGTTTTAAGTTCACTCCAGGCTGCCGCCGATATTGAGGCTCCTGTTTCTCTGGCGATTTTGGATTCCACGGACCCCGAACAGGTGTCGCTGTCCGGCGGGCATTTCCCGCCTGATAAAAGCCTGTATATCGTCGCAAGTAAATCCGGCGGGACGGCAGAAGTGATGGCGGCATTTGATTATTTCTGGAAGTTAAGCAATGGAGATGGCTCACGCTTTGTGGCAACCACGGACCCGGGCACCTCACTCGAAGCGCTTGCACGCGAACGCAACTTCCGAAAAGTATTCCATGCCGATGAATCCGTGGGCGGACGTTTCTCCGCGCTGACAGACTTTGGTCTGGTCCCGGCTGCGTTGATGACTATGGATCTCGAACGGCTCCTTGACCGCGCCGATTGGATGAAAAGTCAGTGCGGGGAGCATGTCCCCGCGGCGCGCAACCCCGGCTTGACCTTGGGAGCCGTGATCGGTCAATCTGCTCTTGAAGGCCGCGACAAATTGACGATCCTGGCTGATGCGCCTTTATCCGCCTTTGCAGGATGGGTCGAGCAGATTATTGCCGAATCCAGTGGAAAAGATGGCAAAGGCATCTTGCCTGTACCGTTGGAGCCAGTTGGCGAACCGGCAGTCTACGGGAAGGATCGCGTGTTTGCGTATTTGCGCCAGACTGGCGAACTGGACGAGAATATGAAGGAATTGCGCGAGGCGGGTCACCCGGTGATCGAGTTCGCGATCCCCGACCTGTACGAAGTCGGTGCGGAGATGTATCGCTGGGAAGTTGCCACGGCAATTGCGTGTTCAATTTTAGGCGTGAACGCGTTCGATCAGCCGAATGTGGAGTCGAGCAAAAAGATCACCAAGGCGAAGATCGCTGACTACCAGAAAAGCGGGAAGCTGGAGGAAGGCAAGTCCATGCAAACGAGCGATGGCTTTGGTGTGTTCTCACCCTCTTCTGTGAGTGGCTCCACACTGGCAGAAGTTTTGAAAAATTTCCTTGCCAACGCTCAACCGAATGGCTATATCGCTGTCAACGCCTATCTGCCGCGCGGCGAGGACATCATCGAGCAATTACAGGAGATACGCATTGCCATCCGTGCCAGGACCGGCAACGCGGTCACCGCAGGCTTTGGTCCGCGCTTCCAGCATTCGACCGGTCAATTCCACAAAGGCGGCCCTGATAATGCACTATTCATTGTGATCACGGCCGAATCCGCTGCCGATTTTGAGGTTCCCATTCAGGGACTCACGTTCAGCACGCTGCTCCGCGCCCAGGCATTGGGGGATTATGAGGCGCTGGTTGAAGCGGGACGAAAGGTCTTGCGCGTCCACCTGCTTGGTAAAGAAGATATCCAGCTCCTGGCCGAAGCACTGGGATGAACTGGAGACTTAAATGATCAACCTTGCGACTGGAAAATGTGTGGCTTGCCGCGGCGGCGAGCCAACCCTTACAGATGCCGAGATCCAAGATCTGTTGCTTCACGTCCATCAATGGCAGGTCAGGGAAGTGGATGGGATGAAGCGCCTGGAAAAGGTCTTTAAATTCAAGAACTTTGTTCAAGCTCTGGAATTTACAAATAAGGTTGGTGTAATTGCCGAGCAAGAAAACCATCATCCCTTGATCGTCACGGAGTGGGGGAGAGTCACGCTCCAATGGTGGACACATAAAATTGGTGGCTTGCACAAAAATGATTTCATTATGGCCGCCAGGACCGATCAAATTCTCAGCCCATAAAGTGGAAATGGAGAGGAATTACCGTGCGACGGTTCTCGTCAGTACTTGGTGTATTGTTGGATTTCGTTCTGCCAGTCGGTGATGCAAAGAGTTATCGTTCTTTGGCGGAGGCAAATTGGTTTAAAGTTGAAACTGTCAGGCTTGAGTTGAAACGGCTTTCTGATGTTTTTTCAGGGCTCCGCGTCGCCCAGATCAGCGATATTCATATGGGTGGCTGGATGAATATTGACCGACTACAACTGGTCGCAGACTGGCTGATGACTCAAAAACCAGAGGTGTTGTTGATCACTGGGGATTTTCTGATAGGTCGTGGCTTCACAGAGATTTCCGAACTATGGATAAACGATCTAACAAGAGTATTATCTCCTCTTGCGAGCTCCATTCCTTCTTTCGCAGTCCTGGGCAATCACGATTATTGGACAAATCCAAATGCTGTCCGGAGAATGTTGTTTCGGTCCGGGATTACAGATTTAACAAATACCGTTTTTACGCTTCGTCTTGCAGGAGAGAGCTTACATCTCTGTGGGGTGGATGATATTCGGGCCGGCGATGTACGTCTGGAGCAAGTTACGGCTCAATTGAACGATAATAGCGCTGCAATCCTGTTGGTCCATGAACCGGATTTTGCGGATGTGAGTGCAGCCATAGGAAAATTCGACTTGCAGGTCTCTGGGCACACTCACGGCGGACAAATCGTCCTTCCGTTTATTGGGGCCCCCATGCTGCCTTATCTTGGGCGAAAATATCCCAGCGGCTTGTATAAGGTTGGGAACATGTATCAATATACAAACCGTGGTTTGGGCGCGAATAGTATAGCGCTTCGGTGGAACTGCCCACCCGAAGTCACTATTTTTGTTTTGGACAGCATAGCCTCATAGGTTATTGCTTTCCAAAATGGCGGGAAGAGCCTGATAAATTGCGATCTTTAAAATGCCCAGGTTTTTCGCCAGCCAAACAGGGATGTTTTTATCGGATGACTGGATCGGAATGGCAGGACTGAAATCCACATCCCGCCCATCGATTTGATATTCATAACGCTTCTTTTTCTGGATCAAGGTCTCTGGTTCTAGAAATCCCCTCAACGCTTCCTTCTCCGACAGGCTCATCCATTGCGGCAAATCAGACGTGGCTTTGAAGCCTGAAATACTCCCCAGATCCTGAAGCAATTGCTTTTCATGTGATTGGAGGGCATTGTATTTTGAGCGGAAGAATAATACATCGGGATCGACGTTCACCAGCGGACTCAACCACAAGCGATGAATACTCGTCCGAATTGCGTTTTGCGTGGATGTATCGTTGGGGTTATTGAGCCATACAGTAAGCGGTTTGTTCAGCCAGAATGGAGAAACATCCGGTCCCACGCGGATTCCGTCGCACAATCCAAGCGATGGAATGACTGGCGCCCCACATGCGAGAATGTACGCGTCGCCTGCGGCTTCACGTATGACTTGCAGGGCGTTTCGATACGCAATCTCTCGTGGAACGTCGGTATGTCTTTTGCCGATCAACCCTCCGATGTACAAGAAGTCCAGTTTGAGATAGCTATACCCCCAGTCGCGCACTTTACGAATGAGTTGATGCAGCCATTCCAGCACTTCGGGATGACTCACATCGAGCCCCAGCGGATCTCCACTCCAGGTGATTCCCGCGTGGACGGGGACGCCCTTTTCATCTCGTAAGAGCCAATCGGGATGATTCTTAGCCAATTGAGAATTAGGCGAGACCATGAATGGTGCGAGCCAGATCCCTGGCGTTCGACCTGTGGCGGAAATTTTGTCCGCAAGGGATTTCATGCCGGATGGAAATTTGCTGTTAGACTCCCAGTCACCATACGCGAGCTGCCAGCCATCGTCGAGTTGGAAAACATCGAAAGACATATCGCTAAAGTTGTCGAGCGCTTTCAGAAAAACGCGCTCTTTCACCCAACCGTAGAGGCTGTACCAGGAACACCAGACGCGCGGCGGTCTTTCAAATCTTCCTTTGCCAAATTTCGTTTCGAGCGCTTGCGCGTATTTTGAAAAGACTTCGTCCTCTGAACCGCGAGCGAGTAGCCATTCAAAGGGATGAATTCCATCTCTCTCCGGAGATTCATAAAACCCCTTGAGAGTAGTACCCTCCAAATCGACGCGTCCGCCTAAATTCAGTGCTCCGAGTAGAACGATATCATCATTACTCAGTTCCACCGCTCCGACCCAGGCGCTGATGTGATTCTTGTGGAGCGCGTAGCCGGGATCCTCATCCTTAAGGCGGAATTCCGCGGCCCGGACGGGGAGCGGTGGGTCGTTTGGGTCAAGCCAGGTCGTCAGCGTCCAGGATTGCCATCCGTGGCGGTAAAACTTTTTCGGCGGCTGAGGCAGGCTCAGGCGTAGTGAAGAGGCGCTGATGATCTGTGAGTCCCCGGTTTGGGGCAGGGAATCCAATGTCAAGTTTGATGTCGGCATGATGAGATTATCCCGCGCATGTTGTTGACGGTCAAACTGATTTGTGGCATAATCCGCAAATCATTGCATCTCGGATACGAGAAAGGCTGTGAAGAGAACGAGTAGATTTGCCGAGACTGTCAGCGAGTGTGGGTTTGGTGAGAGCCACATCAGGCGAGCAAATTGAAAATCATCTCGGAGCCGCGAGCTGAAACTGGAGTAAGCGAGCCGAAGTTGTTCCCCGTTATCAGAACAGGATGATGTTGGTCATCCAATGAGTGTCCCGCTTTTAGCGCCCCTTTGGGGATGCAGGCAGGAAACCAGAGTGGTACCGCGAGAATTTTCTCGTCTCTGTTGAGAGACGAGATTTTTGTTTTGGAGGCATGAATGTTCAAACCTGTATCACCGAAACTCAACGTCACTTCGGTGGAAGAGAACGTGCTGAAGTTTTGGAAACAAGCCGAGATCTTTAAGAAGACCGTTGAGCAGCGCAAGGGCGGACCCGAATACGTTTTTTATGAGGGACCGCCAACTGCGAATGGGAAGCCGGGCGTGCATCATGTGCTGGCGCGCGCGTTCAAGGATATGTTCCCGCGCTATAAGACCATGCGCGGTTATCATGTTTCGCGGCGCGGCGGCTGGGATACGCATGGCTTGCCGGTAGAGATCGAAGTGGAAAAGCAGCTTGGTTTCAACAACAAACAACAGATCGAAGAATATGGAATCGATAAATTCAACGAACTTTGCAGGAAGTCCGTGTTTACCTATATTCAGGATTGGGAACGCCTGACCGATCGCATCGCGTTCTGGGTGGACCTTGAAGACGCGTATGTGACCTATACCAACGACTACATCGAGTCCGTCTGGTGGATCTTGAAAAACTTCTGGGATAAGGACCTGCTCTACAAGGGCTATAAGGTTGTGCCTTACTGCCCGCGTTGTGGCACGCCTCTTTCGGACCATGAGGTGGCTCTCGGTTACGAAGAAGCGACCGATCCTTCGGTGTTTGTACGCATGCCTCTGGTCGATCAGCCTGACGTTTCCTTGCTGGTGTGGACAACGACGCCGTGGACATTGCCCGGCAATGTGGCTGTTGCCGCGCACCCTGATGTGGATTACGCCGTTGTGGAACGCGGTAATAACGGTACCACCGAAAAACTAATGCTTGCCAAGTCCCTGATTGAAAAAGTCTTTGGGGATGAAGAGGTGAAAGTCCTTGAAACACTCAAAGGCAAGAAGTTGAATGGTGTGAAATATCATCCCTTATTCACCTTCCTGCCGCCTGACAAACCTGCCCATTATGTTGTTCTTGGCGATTTTGTCACCACAGAAGATGGTACGGGACTCGTCCACATGGCTCCTGCGTTTGGGGCGGAAGATATGGACATGGCAAGGGAACATAATTTGCCGATGCTGATGACTGTTCTCCCTGACGGTACATTTATACCCGAAGTGACGCCGTGGCGCGGACAATTTGTCAAAGATGCTGACCCACTGATCATCGAAGACTTGCGCGCACGTGGCCTGTTATACAAATCTGAGGCATATACTCATACCTATCCATTTTGTTGGCGATGCCACACGCCGCTGCTATATTACGCGCGTGAATCGTGGTATATCCGCACGAGCGCATTCCGCGATCAGTTGGTGGGCTTGAATAACACGATCAACTGGGTCCCTGCGCATGTCAGGGAAGGTCGCTTTGGCAACTGGTTGGAAAACAATATCGATTGGGCGTTGAGCCGCGAGCGTTATTGGGGTACGCCGCTGCCGATCTGGGAATGTGACTCTTGCAGGCATCGCGAGGGCGTCGGCTCCGTAAAGGAACTTTCCGAAAGGGCGGGACGCGACTTGAGCGAGCTCGATCTGCATCGTCCATTCGTTGATGAAGTCCATTGGGATTGCCCGGACTGCGGCGGCAAGATGGAGCGTGTGCCTGATCTGATTGATGTCTGGTTTGATTCCGGCTCGATGCCTGTCGCGCAGTGGCACTACCCGTTTGAGAACAAAGAAAAATTCGAATCGCAATTCCCGGCAGATTACATCTGTGAGGCCGTGGATCAAACGCGCGGCTGGTTCTATTCGCTGCATGCCATCAGTACCCTGTTATTTGGTAAAGTCTCTTACAAAAACGTGATCTGCCTGGGCTTGATCCTGGATGGCGATGGATACAAGATGTCCAAATCAAAGGGAAATATCATTGCTCCATGGGATGTGCTTGCCGTCCATGGCGCGGATGCGTTCCGCTGGTATCTCTACACAGCAACTCCGCCGGGACAGGAACGCCGCTTCTCTTCAGAATTGGTGGGCGAGGTCATACGCAGTTTCACGCTCACGTTGTGGAACGTGTATTCGTTCTTCGTGACCTATGCGAATCTCGATAAACCCACCGTCACCACCCTGCCGATAGCAACGAGTGATCTCGATCGCTGGCTACTATCTGAACTGAATGTGCTTGTCCGTGACGTGACGGAAGCATACGAAAACTATGATGTGCCCAATGCGACGCGTCCCGTCGAGGCGTTCGTGGAAAAGATGTCCACCTGGTACCTGCGCCGTTCCCGCCGCCGCTTTTGGAAGTCAGAATCGGACTCTGACAAGCAGGCTGCCTACTCCACGCTTTATACGGCTCTGGTCACGGTTGCGAAGCTGCTTGCCCCCTCCATGCCCTTTCTGGCCGACGAGCTGTACCAGAATTTGGTCCGCTCCGTGGATGAGACTGCGCCCGAATCTGTGCATCTTGCCAAATGGCCGGAAGTCCTGCCCGAGATGATCGATGAATCGCTCAACCGAGATATGGCCTTGGTGATGCGGCTCGTCTCACTTGGACATTCTGCGCGCCAAAAAGCGAACCGCAAAGTGCGCCAGCCGCTGGCCGAGGCGGCATTCTCTGTGGGCAACGCGTCTGAGCGAAAGGCTGTTGAAATATACGCCGACCTGTTCATGGATGAGTTGAACGTCAAACAAGTTCGTCTGCTTGATGCCTCTACTGAGGCACTGTCACATACGGTCAAGCCTTTGCCGAAGCAGTTGGGGCAGAAGTATGGGAATAAGTTCCCTGCGATCCAGAAGGCGATCCTTGCAATGAACGCAGAAGAAGCGGCGCATACGTTGCTAGAAGGGGAATCTCTGAAAGTACCGGTCAATGGTGATTCGTATGATGTCTTGCCGGAGGAAGTGGAAGTGAAGGCGCTTGCCAAGGAAGGTTTCGCCGTTGCAGAAGAAGGTGCATATGTGGCGGCGCTCGTCACTGAACTGACTCCTGAACTTGTGCAGGAAGGATTGGCGCGTGAATTTGTCCGCCGCGTGCAGGACCTCCGTAAGAGTGCGGAACTGGATGTCGCGGATCGGATCGAGTTGTTCGTCGAGGCATCCGCCGGTTTGAGGTCCGCGATCGAGGCGCACAGCGATTACATCACGGCCGAAACGCTGACATCCAGTCTGGTGTTTGCGAGCCCACCCGAGGGCGCATCCGTTGTCGAAGATGGCTTTGAGGGTGAAAAGGTCATCGTTGGCCTGAAGAAAAAATAAAATTGAAAGGCGTGGCGCGTACCCGCTGCCACGCCTTTGCCTTTATAATTACAGGAATTGAACTTTAGCATTGAGGTGAACCATGTTTGAAAAACTTCCCCTGCCTGTAAAAAAGGCTCTAGCCTGGAGCGTACATTTATTCACAGCCACCGGCGCCATCTGGGGATTCTTAACGTTACTGGCGATCTTTGAGGAAAATTGGCGCGCGGCTATCACCTGGATGATCGTTGCCATGTTTGTAGATGGCTTTGATGGAATGCTGGCACGCTGGTTCCATGTGAAGGAATATGCCAAGGGCGTGGACGGCGGCCTGCTCGATAACATTATTGATTATCTCAATTATGTTGTGGTCGCTGCCTTCATTTTGATCAAAGCGCCAGATCTCCTGCCAGCAGGCTTTGAGGTGGCTGGTGCTTTTTCGATTTTGCTGACATCCGCATACCAGTTCACGCAGGTGGATGCAAAAACAGACGAGCAATCGTTTTTCTTTAAAGGTTTTCCATCTGTCTGGAACTTCCTTGTCATTTATCTGATGCTGCTTGGGCTGAACCCGTGGATCAATTTGGCGGT
>DATKED010000117.1:0-5733 GCA_035512375.1 Anaerolineales bacterium | reverse complement strand
GCCAGCCGCGTGCGCAACTGTAAAACCACGGGCGAAACCTCCATGTTGAATTTCTTCCAGATATTTGCAGAGCGATCGTCCATTCCCATGCTCACGTCACCTGAAGAGGTATGTATGCCCGATAAATACTTCTTCGATACGGCATATCACCTCAACGCGGAGGGCAGGGAACTGAGGACACAGCGCCTGATCGAGAATTGGATCAAGCTCACCGCCAGCTCAAAGTAGGGACACCGGGAAAACAAAACGCCGAAGTCAAATGACGTGGGAACTGCCACTTCTAATAGCCAAGTTCCTCTTTGACGATGATCATCGTGACACGTCCCGGCTGAATTTCCTCGTTCACGATCAACACTTTGCTGATGTTACTGGGGACCCCCATGGCTTTCTTGAGGCGCTCATCTTCGCGAGGATAGGAATATTCCTCGATGCGCCGCGTTCCCTCTTCAATATCGCGGACGATCTTCTGCGCGCCGACCACCCAGATCACGTTCGCGGCGCTCGCCGCATATGGCGCCAGCTGGCTCCCCGTATTCGAGGCGACCAACACCTGGCCATCCTCCGTCACGGCATGGACACTGCCGATGATGTATTCCGGCGTCGCTCCCATTTCCACCATTTCACGGTTCTGCGTCTTCTTATCCATCTTCTTCAGTTTTTCGCGCACCAGTTCATATTGTTCTGATTTTTCAAGTTCAGCCGGGATGTCCAGCTGTTCCAGGGTCTGCGAGGAAGCGGTAAAGACTTCCGCCCCATCTGGGAGAAGGTCAAACACCATCTTCTCTGCCTCTTCCCCGTGTTCTGCAATCAATGTCTTAATGCCGTTCGCTTCCAGGGCCATCGCCACCCGTTCGATCTGGTCGTTTGAAGCCAGTTTTGCAAAAGTCCAATTAACGCTCAGGTTTTGTTTGGTTTGTTTGGTTTGCTTCATCTATTCGTCTCCTTTCCTGTCTTGCGTGTCCCCATCATGGTAGCATAGCTTGCAAAAGGAAACGACGGATTAAACGTGTATCAAGGGGTAGGTTTTTCCCCACCTTCGAATTTATTTTTCTCTTACCTTCTTCCAAACGAATGCAAGCAAAAAAAACAGAGTGGCGGTTAAGACGATCGCTGCGCCGGAGGCGATGCTCAGATAATAAGATAGATACAGACCAATGATCCCTGAGAATGAGGCAAAGACCGCCGCGAGCATCATCATCCTGGACATACGTTGAGTGAGCAGGTAGGCAGTTGCCGCAGGCGTGACGAGCATGGCAACCATCAATGCCACACCGACCGTCTGAAGCGAGACGGCCACGGTCACAGCAATGAGGGTGAGCAAAAGGTTGTTGAGCAAGCCGACCGGGAGTCGCAGAGTGGTGGCAAGGATGGGGTCAAAGGATAAGGTCAGGAATTCTTTATAGAGCGCAAAAATGGTCAGAAGGACGAATCCGCCGAAGATCAGGATCAGCCACAAACTTTGGGAGGAAACGCTCAACACATCCCCGAAAAGGAAGTGACTCAGGTCCACAGCGTAACTCCGCACCGTCGAGATCAATGCAATTCCGAGCGCGAACATCCCGGCAAAGATAATGCCGATCGCGGTATCTTCCTTGATCTCCGAGTTCTTGCTGATCGCGCCGATCCCCAGCGCGGCAACGATAGCTGTACCGAGCGCCCACCAGAAGAGCGGTTCGCGCGCACCCCCACTTAGGAGATAACCAAGGGCAATGCCGGGGAGGATCGTGTGCGCCAGTGCATCGCCAAAGAAAGCCATACCCCGCAGGACAACGTACGTGCCAACCACCGCGCAGAGTACACCGACCAGGATCGCGGCGATCATGCCGCGCTGCATAAATTCGTACTGGAGAGGCTCAAGGAGAAAAGGCATAAATTATTCCGGAGGGCAGCAATCATCCATCAGCAATGTTCCCCCGGGATCGATCTTCAAACGACCGCCATAAGCCTGCAACAAGTGATCTGTGTGCATTACATTTTGCGGCACGTCGAATGCGATGATGCGATGGTTGAGCAGCATGATCCGGTCAAAATGACGGGCAGCCTGGTCGAGGTCATGGGTTGCCAGCATGACCGTGACATTTTGATTCCTCAAAGTATCCAGCAAATTGAGCAAACCTTCCTGTGCCGGCGTATCCAGCCCGCTCAGCGGCTCATCCATCAGCATGAGTTCGGCTTCCTGCGCAAGAGCACGCGCGATGAACATGCGCTGCTGCTGCCCACCCGAGAGTTGGCTGATCCGGCGCGCGGCCAGATCTGATAATTCAACCGTCTCCAGGGCGCGCTGGACGTAATCCCAATCGGTTTTACGCGGCCAGTTCAGCAAGCCCAGTTTGGCAGAGCGCCCCATCATGACCACATCCGCCACACTCACCGGGAAGTTCCAGTCCACCTGACTGCGTTGCGGGATGTAGGCAATACAGACGTGCCCGCGCGGGCGCGAACCAAAGATATTTACTTCGCCAGCGCTCGGCTGCAGCACACCGGCGATCACTTTGAACAACGTGCTTTTTCCGGCGCCATTCGGTCCAACGACCGCGATGCGTTCCCCTTCGTGCAGATGGAAGGTTATATCGTCGAGCGCAACCCGCCCGTTATAGCGGATGGTAATATGCTGCACATCGAGGATGGGTTCGTTTGGTTGGTGATGGATATGTGGATACATGCTGGTTCGTCTGTTTCGAGCGAGCTATTGGAGGGATTCAACAATCTTTGTCACGTTGTACCTCATCATCTCAATATACGTCCCGGCGGGCGCGCCGTCGGTAAGAGATTCAAGATGCAGGTCAGCAACCACCTTCACCTCAGTTTCAGCCGCGATCTGCTGGGCGAGCGTCGGGTTATCAGATGCATCCAAAAATATCGCCGGCGCTTCAGACAGTTTGATCTGGTCGATGAGGTCAGCCATTTGCTGGGCTGAGGGAGAAGAGTTGGAACTGAAACTTTCGATCACACTTCCAATGATCGTAAAGCCATATCGTTCTGCAAAATATCCAAATGCTTCATGGTTGGTGACAAGCACTCTGCGCTGAGGCTCGATCTGCGCGACCTGGTCATTGATCCAGGCATCCAGCTCTGCGAGTTGGTCGATATACGCGCTCGCGTTGGATCCATAAACCTCCGCGCCATCAGGATCGAAATGCGTCAGTCCTTCACGGATGTTCTCCGCATAGACGATTACATTGTTTGGATCCAGCCACAAGTGCGGGTCAACGCCATGCTCACTCTCCGCGTCCGTCCTCAGACGCAAGCCTGCTGAGGCTTCGATCAGCGCCCGCTCCCCATCAGCGCTTTCGATTAATTCCTCCAGAAAGTGTTCGTATTCCGCGCCGTTGATCACCAGCACTTTAGTTTCGCTGATCTTCGCTGCATCCTGCGGGACAGGCTGATAGGAATGCGGGTCTGCCCCAACGGGCAAAAGCGACTCGACGACCAGCCGATCTCCTGCCACATTGCGCGCCACGTCCGCCAGGATGGTGGTAGTGGTCAATATATCGGGAGGAGCCGTCCCCGACGATTCACGGGGAGCGGGTTCTCCTCCACAAGCGGAAAATGTGAATGCGGCAGCAATCAGAGTTACGATTAAGCGGTACATGTTCCTTGCTCCGAAAAAATTACTGACAAGCCTCGCAAATGCCAAACAATTGCAGCCAATGTTCATGGATCTGGTAACCAGTCTTTTTTGAGATCGTGTCAATCAGGGCATCGAGATCGTCGCCTTCAAAGAACTTAGCCTGACCACAACTCTGACAAAGCAGGAGATGTTGATGCGCCTGGCTCGCGGCAATGAATGCCTGGCATCCCTGAGGCTGGTGTACACGCTGGATGAGATGAAGTTCCTCCAGTTTTTCCAGCGTGCGATATACGGTCACGAGACCAAGCGCAGGGTCCTGCTCGCGTGCGATATCAAACACCTGAATGGGGGTAAGCGCGCGATTTGTGACGGCAACGGTGTCCACCACGGCGCGCCGTGCCTCGGTAAGACGATATCCGTTTTCCTGGAGTTGAGTGAGCCAATTATCAGTCGTCATGGGGTATTTTATTGAAAATGATTTTCATTTTCAATAATTATACATAGAAAAAAGCAGGAGTCAAGATAGGTTAGCCCCACCCTGTTTCCTGATAGATTCGAAATTCTAACGAAACGGTTGAGCAATCTATAAGCGAAAACGTGGGAAGTGAAGAAAAACGGAACATTACCAACACGCCACGGTGTAAGGATGACGTAACCTTGAGCCAATTCAGCAAGCAGGAATGGATATGGCTCAAAGACAAAACACTCAACACGCCCTCTTGATTCCCTGGGGACAATTTGCCCAAGAAATCGGGCTGCTCTCAGGCATCGAAGCTATCCGCCTCAATCAAAAGGCTTATGAGCATACGCCCCAGACGAAAGTGATCGGATTTTTGGTGGCGATTTTGTCAGGTACAAAGTATTTGCAGGACATCAGTCGGGCAGCACACCCGTTGGACAAAGATGTTGCGGTGGCCGCAGCCTGGGGATAGAAAGGGTGGGCAGACTATACGGGTGTCAGCCGCACGCTGAAAAAGTTGACCTGGACAGAAGTCCATGCACTTGTGGGTGTACTGGAACAAGCCAGCCAACCATTTTTGGAGAGCGAACAGAGCCTCTTGCGTGCTCAAGGTCGCGGCTGGGAATATGACGGTCACCTAACGGGACTGCCCGTGTCCAATACCAGTCGCACATATCGAATGCGGCTTATGGACACATGTCCGACGAAATTCGGCTGGGGTATCAGGCTGGAGTAGTCAGCCTGCAAAGCCCAACCTACGGGCGGCTGTGGTTGTCAGTGGAACACCAGGCTGGCGATACCGTCTCTTGTACGCAAGCCGAAGCACTGGTGCGTTCAGCAGCCACCCTCATCCAAAATTCTGGAGGTATGTTGTTAAAGTTCAGTCACGCCAGCGCTTTTGCTGGCAAACAACTCTTTTTTCTTGCGCCGAATAGGTCTTTATGGCGAAATTGTTTTTTGCCGCTTTTCACGTTTCTGTCACTGATTGCGCAAAAGTTACGCTAACTTCGCCAGATCAGTGTGTGGTAGGTGATAGAACAAGCCAGCATGAGCGCGATCACGATCCCTGTGATCTTTGAAACCGGTTTTCGGTCTTCCACGGGTTTATTGAGTTGATCGGCATTCAATTTTGCACCCACTGCGGCAGTTGCAGGGATGGCAGCACAGATCATGCACATACGACCTCCTTAATCATTATCCAATTCAGCGCTTTCACCCGGCAGGAATTCCTTCTTGAGCAGAAAGTAGGCGCCCGTAAAGTGGTCATCAATACTGCCCACCAGCAGGGCTCTACGGCTGGGAAGCATATGAACGATCTCCCAGCCCTCCAGGCCGTGCCGTTCAAGAGAAGGAATGTCGAAACCTTCACTGAGAGGATCCTCGTCCATTAGCGCTCCTGACGGGAGGTAGACCATTTTGTAGCGAAAAACCTTACCGCCACTCTGCAGGCGATTCTTTGCAGACGCAATGCGGGCGCGATGTTCACGCTCGCGTTCGGCTTCGATGTCGCCGCGCATCTTTGCCAGTTCGGGAGAATCGAAGATTTCCTGTGCGGTTTCGCGCATGTCATCATCATCGCTCATGGTCGCGCTGAGCAGGAATTCATAACCGCGGCGGTCACCCAGTTTGATCAGCCCTTCCGCGGCATCGAGCTGGGTCACCCACTCGTCATCTTCTATCATAAGTTCAAAGAGGGTTTCAA
>DATKED010000116.1:0-3864 GCA_035512375.1 Anaerolineales bacterium | reverse complement strand
ATTAGCGAAGGACATGGTAGTACATTTGACGGGATCAACAGCACGAACGGCTACCATCCCTTATGGATGTTGATCTGCGTCCCGATCTTTGCCCTGGCGCGCTTGGACCTGATCCTGCCCCTGCGTGTGCTCCTGCTGGTGATGAGCGGGCTCTCGGTCGCGACCGGGATTCTTCTTTATCGGCTGCTCGGCAGGATTTTTGCACCAGCCATCGGGGCTATTGCTGCCCTCTTCTGGGTATTTAGTTATGACGTGCTGGCGACGATCTACAAACAGGGGTTGGAAGCTGGGATTGCCGCGTTCTTTGTCGTCCTGCTCGTTTACAAACTATATGAGTTTGAAATGTCCTGGCGCAGGGACCAGGCTTCCAGGAAACAAATCGCAACCCTGGCCGTGATCGCCGTACTGACGATGTTCAGTAGACTGGACCTTGTTTTTCTGGCAGGGATGGTGGGACTCTGGGTTGTTTTTCGGGGTCATCTCCTGCGCTTTTTCCTCCCACTTGACATTGCTTCCATCTTCATTCTGACGATCCTTGCCTTCATGACAAGAGTTGGTCTGGTCGGTTATTATGAATCCGTGGAGATCGCCTTAACGATGGTGGTTATAAGTTTGATCGTCAAAATTCCGTGTGCGTTTTTAGTTGGACTCTATCAACATTCAGGGATGACGACCGCGGGTGGGTTTTTCAAGCGGCTCCTTATATTTGCCGTGACAGGTTCTGCGATCACCGGCATCCTTGTTCTTGCAATCCAAAGACTCGGGTTGGTACAAGGCTCCTTCTCACGGATCATTATCTTGATCGATCTTGGGCTGACAATCCTGTTTTTTGCAATAAGCAGGCTTATGTTTGTTGGTTTACAGACCGGCTCTTCCTCAGACCCAAACGACGACTCCCCCCTAGCCTATTTTCGTATTCATTGGAAAAAATGGATCAGTGATGGCACGCTGTATTATGGCATTGTCGTTGGCGCGCTGGGCATTTATATGGTCTGGAGCAAATTTGTGTTTGGGACCTCCTCTCCTGTCAGCGGGCAGATCAAACAGTGGTGGGCTTCGCTGCCGGGACGGGCTTATGGCGGTTCGTCGCGCGATGTATTGTCTTTCTTTGGCTTGAGTTACATTACTGAAGAGAATGCCTGGAATCCAATATCAAGGATCTTTGGAAATTGGGCTGAAAACATGTACAGGATTTTGCGGATAGAAGATAGCTGGCGGTATCTGATTATCCTGACACTGGCTGCAATTGTTTTTTATCTCATTTTGCTTGCGAATCGGCAAAAGGGAAAAACTGCCCTTGTACAGATGGGCATCATCCCGCTTTTGGGCGGTGCCTGGCTGCAGGTACTTTACTACAACGCGCTCAAGTATGCGGCGCACAAGGAATGGTACTGGGTCAGTCAACTGGTGATTATCGTGCTGACCCTCAGCCTGGTAGGCGGTGTGCTGTACACATTGATCCGCAAAGTTCCCTACCGCCATGTCTTTGTGTGGTTGATCGCGGCTTATGTAGGCATCCATATGGGCACATCCTACTGGAGAATGATACAAGCCTCGATGCCTTATGGTGACTGGGCGGCGGATACGGCTTATATGGATATTGTCCCGCTCCTCGAGGAGCATACCGAACCGGGAAGCATCATCGGCTTGACGGGCGGCGGCAACGTTGGATATTTCATCCATGACCGCACCGTTATCAACATGGACGGTTTGATCAACAGCTACCCTTATTTTCAGGCGCTGCAGACCGGGACAGGTGGCGAGTATCTTCAAAACCTCGGTCTTGACTACGTGCTTGCCAACCCGGTCATCCTGGACCAGCAGCCCTATAAAGGTCAATTCAATGAATATTTGGAGCCGCTCAATATCACTTATGGTGGAAAACAACTCATGCACTATCGTACTGCTCCGGATGAATGAGGATTCCCTTCACGCGTGGCGCTTTGGCGCCATGACCGTTATGGAATAAGAATCCATGCTTCGAAAGCGACCTTTTGGTGTAACCCTGCTCCTATGGCTGGTGTTAAGTCTATCAGCGTGGGGCGTAGTTCGGCTGCTTGCTGCTCTACGCTGGTGGAATGTGCTGACCGAGTTCGAGGCGCGTCTCAGCCCGCTGTATCTATCTATAACGGGAGCAGGCTGGATGCTCGTCGGAATCGTGCTCTTGTGGGGGATGTTCAGCGGAAAATTGTGGACACATCTGGCGATTCCAGTATCCATATTCCTGTGGATTATTGAATACTGGGTCGAGCGAATATTCTTCGAATCGCCAAGGCCAAACGTCTCGTTTGCAGTGATCGTATCTATCCTGTTGTTCATTGTGACGCTCATCAGCGCATTCAATCGGAAGACCAAAGATTTTTTCATCGGAAGTGAGGAACATGAGCAACCAATCGAATATTCAGACTCTGCGTGAGCATAAAGCCAGGTCGCGTCTGGGCGGGGGGCAGGAAAGGATCGAAGCCCAGCACAAAAAAGGACGTTTGACCGCCCGCGAGCGAATTGACCTTTTGCTCGACAAAGGTTCTTTCCGTGAATTAGATGCCTTTGTCCAGCACCGCACACATGACTTCAACCTTGACGCGCAAAAGTTCATGAGCGACTCGGTCGTGACCGGCTGGGGCACGATTGAAGGGCGGCTTGCGTATGTCTTTTCACAGGATTTCACAGTGTTTGGCGGCAGTCTGGGTGAGGTTCATGCCGAGAAGATCTGCAAGATCATGGATATGGCGATGAAGAATGGCGCGCCGATGATCGGGCTGAACGATTCAGGGGGCGCGCGCATTCAGGAAGGCGTGGTTGCACTTGGCGGTTATGCCGATATTTTTCTGCGCAATACATTGGCTTCTGGCGTCATCCCACAAATTTCAGCGATTATGGGACCGTGCGCGGGCGGCGCAGTGTATTCACCCGCACTGACCGATTTTATTTTTATGACGCGCAATACTTCCTACATGTTCGTGACCGGACCGGATGTAGTGAAGGCTGTCACACATGAAGAAGTTTCCTTTGAGGACCTCGGTGGCGCCAGCGTCCACTCAGAAAAATCCGGTGTCTGCCATGTTGCAGCAGATAGCGAAGCGGATACGTTGTATTTGATCCGCAAATTGCTGATGTATCTTCCGCAAAATAACATGGAGGACCCGCCGTTTATGCTGGGCGACGATCCGCTGCGCATGGATGAGCGGCTGGATACAATCATCCCTGCTGACCCCAACAAGCCGTACGATATCAAGGAAGTGATCCGCATGATCGTGGATGGCGGACAGTTCTTCGAGATCCATGAGAATTACGCCGCGAATATCGTGGTCGGTTTTGGGCGCCTGGGCGGGCACTCCGTTGGCATTGTGGCAAATCAGCCTGCGGTTCTGGCTGGTGTCCTCGATATCGATGCAAGTGAAAAAGGCGCGCGCTTTGTCCGTTTTTGCGATTCGTTCAACATCCCGATCATTACTTTCGAAGATGTGCCGGGTTTCCTGCCAGGGACCAATCAGGAACATCACGGCATCATTCGTTCGGGAGCAAAACTGCTCTATGCGTATTGCGAAGCGACTGTACCGAAATTGACAGTCATCACACGTAAGGCTTATGGCGGCGCGTATTGTGTCATGTCCTCGAAACATATTCGCAGCGACTTGAACCTGGCGTGGCCCTCGGCTGAGATCGCTGTGATGGGACCGGATGGTGCGGTGAATATCATCTTCCGTAAGGAACTTGAAAAAGCAGAAGACCGAGTCAAAAAGAAAGCTGAACTGGTTGCCGAATACCGCCAGAAATTTGCCAGTCCATATGTCGCAGCGGAGCGCGGTTACATCGATGATGTCATCGAACCAAAGGAGACACGTCCGCGCCTGATCAACGCGC
>DATKED010000115.1:0-8449 GCA_035512375.1 Anaerolineales bacterium | reverse complement strand
TGCCGTTAGGAATTATCCTTACTGGTTTATACTTTTGGCAACGAAATTTATTGTTTGTGATGATCGTTCATGTGGTGATAGATTTGCCTTTAGTTTTTATAGCGCTGTTAACATAAAAACTACCCAACACAGCGTTCTCAGAACTGGCTCCGGTTCCTCCGTGAAACATGACATCCTGTCATGCGGAGGTGCGCCCGACTTGGGGTACACACCGCGTTTTTGAGCATGTTTCTGGCTTGCGCGGAATCCCGTTTCGAGGGCGGATCTACCCTCCCACCCCAAGCGGGTAACGCGAGCCGTTAGCTGGCCCCTTGCTCAAATATGTTTCAACCATAAAAACGTGAAATACGCTATTTGACAAAATAGAATTTATGTTCTAACATTTACTCCAAACCTCATTCGATTCATAAAAAGGAGTAAACCATGACAACTTCAAAGAACGGGCAAGTCCAGCATATCAATCTTGATGTCTTATCTAAAAACCCTGCTTTCACCAACAGAATTTCCGTTGTTGGAGGAACTCAGTCATGAGAAAAGTTATTGTGCTTGAACATATCTCCCTGGATGGTGTCATACAAGCCCCAGGCGGGCCAGACGAAGATACCAGCGGCGGCTTCGCGTATGGCGGGTGGATAGCGCCATATTCCGACGCGATTCTTGGAACGGTCCTGAGAAGGCAGATGAACATGCCGTTCGACCTGTTGTTAGGGCGCAAAACCTTTGAAATTTGGGCGCCGTACTGGCCGCAACATGCGGACGCATGGCCTGGCGTCAACGCGGCGACCAAGTACGTCGCCTCGAATACCATGACTTCTCACGAATGGCAGCCGTCCGTGTTCTTAAACGGAGATATTGCAGAAAAAGTCGCCAAAATCAAGCAACAGCAAGGGCCGGATTTGCACGTTTGGGGAAGTGGTAATCTCATTCAGACGCTTATCAAGCATGATTTGGTCGATACATTCTGGCTGATGATATATCCGATAACGTTGGGCCCTGGAAAGCGGTTGTTTGCCGATGGTACGATCCCGATGGCGTTCAAGGTGACGGAAAGCAAATTCACCTCGAATGGCGTCATTGTTGTGAATTACGAGCGTGCAGGCGCAATCACAACCGGAAGTTGATGAATATTCGCGCTGTGTAGAGTATTGCAAAGCAAAAAGCCAGCCAACAAAGCGTCCCGCACGATCACCGGGATAACCCTCCCACTCGCTGCGCTTCGGGGACTACCCTAGCACTGCCCGCCAGGGCAAGTGTAGTGGCACTGCCGCAGAGTCGTGATGGTGGGACTGCTGCTTCGCAGTGCGCACGCCCTGCGGGCAGTCAGGCAGTTTGCGTGGCTTGGAGCTGGTTCCGTTAAAGTGGCATTGTCTCGTCCCGGGAGAGCGCCGGGATGGTGCCCAATCCCGCCCACCAGTACCCCGAAGGGGCATACCCCACTCGGGGAGAACGCCCTCGGGGACGATGTCCCACTCCACTTCGCTCCGGAGACGATGACACCAGCCGTTGGGCAGGCTGACTAAATACTATGTTCAAGACACATGAGATCTCCATCGGACCAATCTTTCGATTTTTGATCGGCACTTTAGGCATTCTTGTCGTAGTAACCGGATTGTTTCTCTCAGTGAGAGAGGTCTGGTTTGCATTTAAAGGGGAGTGGTTGAGGTTGTTATCCGCTTTACTTCTTCTCATAATCATGTCCGGGGGTGTATCACTTTTGCGCAGTGCTATTCGAGGGCGGCTTTCCATCCGTTCTTACCAAGTAAAAAACAAAGTATAGTGACCAAAACATAGTGCGTCGCACCATGTTTAACGGGAATGTTCCAAGAGAAAACGAATCCCGCTTGAACGGCCTTATCCCAAAGGGCAGGTGAGACGCACTATACGGGTGGGGATTTCCCCAGAATCACACAATCTCTTCACAATTCCCTGACTGGATCTCTACACTCATTTCGTATACTCCTGGGTGCAAAACAATGATGAAAAGGTTTTCCTCTATTGACACCCAAACTAAAAACCTCCAGAAGCAACCGTAAATTACTCTGGCTCGCCGCTGTGATCATCGTCATCGCAGCCCTGGGCGGATATTTCTACTATTCCAACATCTATTTGGCTACCCGAAGTGCAACGGGCTCAGAAGTTCAAACAGCGATCGCGCAGCGCGGGGACCTGGTTGTCTACGCCAGCGGGGGCGGGACGCTTATCGCCCAGACCGATGCATCCTTTGGATTTGAGACCAGCGGACAGGTTACGGAAGTTTATGTGAAAGTCGGCGATCAGGTTGAAGCGGGTCAGGTACTTGCTCAGCTTGACGATACCCTGGCCCACATGGAATACGTCGAGGCGCAGCAAGCGTTAGAGGAACTGTATTCTGCCGCATCCATCGCCACCGTCCAGCAGGAAATTGGGACGGCACAGGATACGAAATTCTACGCCCATGAATGGATCGAATATCTGCTCAGCCCGGAAGTGGTCGAAGCGGAGGAAAACCTTGCCATCGCCGAGCAGAGACTTGCCGAAGCACAGACGGAAGCAACTGCGGACCCATCCGATGCCGCGGCACAAATAGTCAAGCAAAGGGAACAGGCGGTTGCCTACCTCCAGGATAAGCTCACGCAAGCCCAGGAGTATTACGAGAATTATTACCTGCCCGAAAAATTCGGAACCTATGAAAACATCGGCACAAGGCGGAACCCCAAGCAGGTCCTGGCAACCGAGACGGACCCGGTTACTGGCGAAGAAGTTCCGGAAATCGATGAACCGTCCGCCGCAGATATCACGACCGCGCGCAACAAATATGCCCAGGCGCAGGAGACCGTGAAAGAGGGAGAACTATATCTCGAAGCCTTGAACACAGGCACCATCCCCGAAGGCGGGACCGGGGAGAAATTATCCACTCTTTACGAAGCTCAATTAACTCTTGAGAATGCCAAATCCGCGCTGGACGAAACTCAATTGATCGCGCCCATCAGTGGCACTGTCACAGCGCTTGACCTGAGTGTTGGGGAGCAGGTGGATACATCTTCGATCATCACGATCTCCCAGTTGAGTCAGCCTTACACACTGGAAGTTTATCTCGATGAAACCGATTGGAGCGTGGCACAGGTGGGCAACAAAGTGACCGTCACGTTTGATCTTTTGCCGGAGCAAACATACCCTGGCACCGTGACGCTGGTCTACCCTGAATTGAGTGAATCGTTCGAGTCGTCGCTGGTGCATCTTATCGTGCAGTTGGATCAAAGCATCAGCCAGGACCTCCCCGCAGGGACGGGAGTCACTGTCGACGTGGTCGGAGCCGAGGCGCAGGGCGTGGTGCTGGTCCCGGTGGAGGCGATCCACGAAACGGAAGATGGCAAGACGGTCGTCACCGTCCTCCAAAATGGAGGGCAGAGTGAACGTCAGGTGGAACTGGGTCTGCAAAACGAGACGTATGCCGAAGTCAAATCGGGGCTCGAGGCGGGCGAGATCGTGGTGACGGAATAATGGAGAAGATCGCTGTGAGAAGAAAAGCATCGAAACGCGTAACGAATAGATGGATGATCCTGTCCTTGATCGTTCTGGCAGTTGTCTTGAGCGGCGCGATTTATACCTACTCAACCATGCAGACCAGTAGTGAAGAAAACGTGATCGAAACATCGACCATCGATACAGGGGACATCATCCTCTCCGCCACCGGACTTGGCACACTCATCCCCAGCGAGGAAGTCTCGTTCGGGTTCAAGAACGGCGGCGAGGTCAGCGAAGTGCTTGTGAGTTTGGGAGAACAAGTGGAGGCAGGTCAGGGACTGGCGCGCCTGAAAAGCGGGACTCTTGCATTGAAATACAAACAAGCGGAAGCAAGTCTTGCCGCACTACGCTCGCCTGCAGAAATCGCTTCCGCTAAACGCGCAGTGCTGGATGCCAAAGAGAGTCTCGCGACGGCAAGAGATGACCTGCAATTCATGATCGGTCCGGAGATGATGGTTGCAGAGGAGCAAGTGGTGAACGCACAGAAAGCACTGGATGCCGCCAAAGCCGCGGCAGAGAAAGACCCGTCGGATGCAAATAAGAAAAATGTTTCCGAGACGGAGGTAGCACTTGCCGATGCTGAGGAGACTCTCACGTATGCATACTACAACTATTCCAACAGCTATACCCTGCAAACCTTCACCTACCCGATCCGCAACGACCAGGGCACGACAATCCGCCGGGAGCTGATCGCGCCGACTGACGCGGAACTGCTCGCGGCGCGCGCTGCCTATGAACTCGCCCAGGCAAACCTGGAAGATGCACAGAATTACCAGGATATTTTGACCGGCGTCGAAACGACGGAGGATATCCCGGCAAGCAGCGTGACCTCGCTCACGGAAGCGAAGTTCGTTCTTGACTCGGCCAAAGCGGACCTCGATGCCACGGAGTTGATTGCCCCGGTCGGCGGCATCATCACATCGATCAGCTTGAATGCAGGTGAAGAAGTGGGAACGTCATCCGTTGTCACGATTTCAAACTTAAACCAGCCTTATACATTGGAGGTCTATCTCGACGAAACCGATTGGGGCAAGGCAAAAGTCGGGTTCGACGCGACCGTAACGTTTGACCTGCTGCCGGATGATATCTATTCCGCCAAAGTAACACAGGTCTACCCCATGCTGGATGATTCATCGGGCACGTCCATGGTCCGCGTGCTTGTGCAGTTGGACCAGGCGATCGGCGTCGATCTGCCCGCAGGTTCCACCGCCAGTGTGGATGTGGTCGGCGGAGAAGTGCTCAATGCCGTGCTTGTGCCCGCCTCCGCGTTGAAGGAAGTGGAAGCTGGAAACTATCTCGTATATCTCATGAAGAACGGCGGACCTGTGGAACAGGAAGTGGAGCTCGGCTTGCAGGATCTTCTCTATGCCGAAGTGAAATCCGGTCTGGAAACGGGCGACGTAGTACTGACCGACGCACGGCAAGCCGCGGTCGCTCCATAGTGGATGGCATTTTATGAAATCAAAGCTTTTCTCAATCAGTAACCGGAATCCAAAGTCTCCAGACTTTGGGGACCTAAGAATCATAAAACCAACGACTGGTCCCACAGGGATGCTACGCAAAGTCGTTGGACTCCTAAAAATCTTAACAGCCGTCATCCTGATCGCAGGATTGATCAGCGGTGGATATTTTGCCTATTCGCGCATGACTTCCTCGCAGACCACGAGTGCGGAGGAAACTCCACTTCAAACAGCTAAAGCCACAGTCGGCGACCTGGTCCTCTACGCCAATGGCACCGGAACAGTCATGCCTGCCGAAGAATCCAGCTTCGGCTTCAATGCCAGCGGACAAGTGAGTGAGATTTACGTGAAGATCGGCGACCCGGTGGAAACAGGTCAGGTGCTGGCACAACTGGACGATACAGAGGCACAAATCCAATTGGCTGAGGCGCAGGAAGCGATGAATGCCCTAACCTCTGCCGCCGCGCTGGCCACGGCAAAACAAATCCTGGCTGAGGCACAGTCCAGTTTTGATCTTGCCAAAGAGACATTGGAATATTTGATCAGTCCCGAGGTCTTGTACTGGGAGGAAAAAGTCTCCGAGCGCGAAAAGATCCTCGCCGACGCTCAAGCAGCTTATCAAACAGACACATCCGATGAAGCAAAACAAAAAGTGAACGCGGCAGAAGCTTCATTGGAATATGCACAGGCGCAGCTGAAGTTCTTTCAGACGGTTTACGAAGAGACCTACGTGGTCAAGAATTTTACGCAAAATCGCACGATGACCTTCCGCGGTCACACCGTCACAGAAGTGATCCAGGTCGAGGATGAAGAGACAGGAAAGATGATCGATTCAGTCACCCCACCCAGCGAAGGCGAGATCACCATGGCACGCGCGGACTATGACCTGGCAAAAGCCTCGATCGGAGAAGCACAAACCTATCTCGACGTATTGAATGGCGCGGACATCCCTGAAGGAGCGACAGGCGCAAATCTGGTCACGTACATCCAGACCAGGCACGCGCTGGAAACCGCAGAATACAACCTGGACGCCACGAAGCTGATTGCCCCGATCAGCGGAACAGTCACCGCGCTGGAGATCAACGTGGGCGATCTCGCGGATGGAAGTTCCGCCGTCACCATATCGAATATCGATCAACCTTATTCGCTGGATGCCTATCTGGATGCTGAGGATTGGGGGCAGGTACGTGATGGATATGAAGTGGAAGTGGCTTTCGACTTCCTCCCTGACCAGGTCTTTAGCGGGATCCTGACCGGAGTGTATCCCACACTCGATACAACCTCCTCAAACTCCGCCCTTGTACATATCAGAGCCCGTTTGAACGAGTCCATGGCGTATGACCTTCCAGCGGGTTCCGCCGCTTCCGTGGATGTAGTGGGTGGTCGCGCAGAGAATACTGTGCTTGTACCGGTCGAAGCATTGCATGAAATCGGCGGAGGGGAATACACCCTCTTCGTGATGGAAAACGGAACATTGCACTTGCGCGTGGTCGAGGTCGGATTACAGGATCTGACAAAAGCAGAAATTCTCTCCGGAGTGAGTGCCGGCGATGTTGTCACAACCGGCGTTGTCGAAACAAAGTGATAGAGGACTCCGAGTTGACGCGAACTTGAAAAACACTTGCCACAGATTGCACGGATTTTCACTGACTCTTTTGGGCAATCGGTGCAAATCAGTGAAATCTGCGGCAAGAACGGTGATTCATCATAATACAAAGCATTGAAAGGGTTCATTTTATGAAGAAAAGATTTTCTGGAAGAATCCGCTGGCTCATTGCTGGGATCGTGGTTCTTGCGATCGCGGGGGGCGCGGCTTTCTACTACACCAGTTCCACACGAGCCAGCACAACAACCACCGAAGAAGCTCCGGTCCAGACGGCCACGGCGTTCCAGGGGAGCATCGTATTGTATGCCAACGGCACCGGGACACTTGCGCCAGCCAGGGAAGCCAGCTTCGGGTTTGGGACAAGCGGACAGATCACTGAACTGAACGTGAGGATCGGTGACACCGTGGAAGCGGGTCAAGTCATCGGCGAGATTGACAACGCCGGGGCACTCGCCGAGTACCAGCAGGCAAAGCGCTCTCTCGACGACCTGACGACACCTGCCTCCTTCGCAGAAGCGGAGCAGGCCGTGGCCGAGGCGGATGTTGCCATCTACAACGCCAAGCAGGACCTGGAGTACCTGATCAGTTCGGATGTCTATTACTGGGAGCTGGAATTAGCGACAGCCGAGGAAACCCTCCAGGCGGCGCAGGCAGATGGAGGCTCAAACCCGACGGCTGAACAGAAAGAGAATATCGACGTTGCATCCACGGCGCTCAGTCGCGCCCAGACCAACCTCGAGGCCGCGCAACTGAGATACATCAATGAATATGTCCCGGATACCTTCAGCTACACCATCACCGATACAGAAGATACCGACGGAGATGGAAACACGGAGGAAACGTATGTAGAGGCAGTGGCGCCCTCCGAGGCAGAGATCGCGGCGGCGCGCGCCACGTATCAACTTGCCATCGAAACAAAGAATGAAGCGCAGGCCTATCTCGATATGCTCAACGGGGAAGCGCTCCCCGAAGATGTGCCGGGCAGCAGCCTGACGTCACTGGTGGAGGCGCAGACGGCTTTGCAGGCTGCCGAGGAAAACCTGAATGCCACTCAACTGATCTCCCCCATCAGCGGAACTGTGACCGATGTTACCGCCAGCGTGGGTGATTCTGTGATCGAATCCTCCATCATCACTGTTGCAGATTTGAACCAACCCTATACGATCGATGCGTATTTCGATGCGGAAGATTGGTCGAAGGTGCAGGTTGGATATGAAACCGAAATTGTCTTTGATATTTTGCCGGATGATATTTTTACCGGTACTGTGACGCTGGTGTACCCCGAGCTTGACACATCCTCGAACTCATCCCTTGTCCATGCGATTGTCAGGCTGAATGAGACGATTGAAACAAACCTCCCGAGCGGCACATCCGCCGCGGTGGATGTGATCGGCGGCAAGGCGGAAGATGCTGTGCTCATTCCCGTCGAAGCTGTGCGTGAGATCGACGACGGGAAGTACACGGTCTTCGTGATGGAAGATGGCACGCCAAAATTACGAGTGATCGAGGTCGGTCTACAGAACATCACCTATGCCGAAATCAAGTCAGGGCTTGAAGCGGGTGAGGTCGTAACCACAGGCATCGTGGAGACCCAATGATGAACGATAAAACAATTATTCAAACAATTGACCTAGCTAAAGTCTATGGGATGGGTGATGCCACTGTAGCAGCTCTCGATGGCGTCAGCCTGGAGATCAAAGCGGGAGAATTTGTTGCCATCATGGGACCTTCTGGTTCCGGCAAAAGCACACTGATGCACATCCTGGGCTGTCTTTCCCGCCCCACAGCCGGACAGTATATCCTGGACGGGCAGGATATCAGCGATATGAGCAAAAAGGAACTGGCGCTTGTCCGCAACCGGAAACTGGGCTTCATCTTT
>DATKED010000114.1:0-3651 GCA_035512375.1 Anaerolineales bacterium | reverse complement strand
CCGATGGCGAGTTTGATCACTGGTCGCGCAGCCTTGAGATCTTCATGCAGCGCGTCCCCAGCCTGCAAATACTGGTCACCATTGCCAGCGGGGTCATCTCCCGGGCCGCGATGCGTCATCCGATCACGTGGTTCCGCAAAGCCAGGCCCGACCGGCAGCGCCTGGCATTCATCTATCAACTGGCGCGCCAGGTGATGAGCGGCAGGCAGATCTTCAACCTTACGCCGCGTGTCACCTTTGGCGAGATTATTTCCGGAAACAGTCATGAGCACATGCTTGCAGAGATCGAGCAGGCTGCCCGCCGGACACTGGAACGACACATGACATGGGCGCACGTATGAAACCCGAGCTTCGCATCTTCCAAAGTTTGAAGGACATCAGCCGGGATGCAGCTGAGATTTTTGTCCATCGGGCTGCGAAAGCCATTCGCGAGCGCGGGCGTTTTCTGGTGGCGCTCAACGGTGGCAGCACGCCAGCGGGACTTTTCCAACTGCTGGCAGAATATTACCGCGAAAAAGCGGATTGGAGCAGTACCCATGTTTTCTGGGGCGACGAGCGCTGCGTCCCATCCAATGACCCGGAGAGCAGTTATGGTCAGGCAAGGGATTTACTCCTGAGGCATGTCCCAATCCCGGAATCAAACGTGCATCGGATCAAAGGAGAGCTCCCGCCTGTTGAAGCTTCGAATGATTATTCCCTTATCTTAAGGGAGTTTGCATCGCCTCCCCTCGAATGGCCGCGTTTCGATCTGGTCTATCTTGGGATGGGGGAGGATGGACATACCGCGTCGCTGTTCCCGGGTTCACCCATCGATGTCAGTGAACCGGTCATTCCCGTCACTGCGCATTATCAGGACCGTCCTGCCGAACGGATCACGTTGACTCCACTTGTTTTTAACAGCGCGCATACGGTTGTGTTCATGGCAGCTGGTGAGAAGAAGGCTGTCACCCTGGCTGAAGTGCTGGGGTGTAGATACAACCCTGAACAAGTTCCCGCCCAGCGGATCGATCCCAGAGATGGAAAATCGATCTGGCTTGTGGACGAAGACGCAGCCGGCAGGCTGCCCATGGAACTGGTAAGAAGGTTTTGTGATAGGGCAATCGCATCTAAATGGGCTTTGAAATGAGGTAAAAATGGTTATTCTGGAGGTAGCCATGCCGAAAAAGCCATTAGAAGCGATTGAAGAGCATTTTAGCAAAGTCAGCGATCCACGAATCGATCGAACGAAAGAGCATAAACTGATCGATATGATGGCGATTGCGATTTGTGCAGTGATCTGCGGAGCAGAAGGTTGGACGGATATTGAGAATTTTGGGAACAGCAAGTTGTGCTGGCTCAAGACCTTTTTGGAGTTGCCCAATGGAATTCCTTCACATGACACCTTTGGGCGGGTTTTTTCGATGATTGATGCCGAGCAATTTCAACTGGCTTTTTATGAATGGGTGTGGGCAGTGAATGACATCATTCAAGGGCAAATTATCAATATCGATGGCAAGCAGTTGCGTGGCTCGAAGGATAAAGTGTTGGGGAAACGAGCGATTTACATGGTCAGTGCCTGGGCGGAGGAAAACGAGCTTGTTCTCGGACAGCGGAAAGTCGATGAAAAGTCGAATGAAATCACCGCCATCCCCGAACTGCTCAAAATGCTGGCTCTTTCCGGCTGTATTGTGACGATTGATGCCATCGGAACGCAAACGAATATCGCCAGAACGATTGTGGAAGCCGAGGCTGACTATGTCTTGAGTGTCAAAGAGAACCAGGGACACCTGTATGAAGACATTTCGGTCCTGTTTGCGGTCGATCAGGCGCAAAACTTCAAATACGCCTCGTTCGAGTATGCCCAAACCACGAATAAAGATCATGGCCGGATTGAGGTGCGGGAATGTTGGAGCACTTCCAATCCTGAGTACCTGAACCTCATCCGTGGCAGGCAGGATTGGGCAGGACTCAAAAGCATTGCAATGGTCATTTGCACACGGATCATTGAAGGCAAGCAAACCAAGCGGGTACGCTTCTATATCTCCAGTTTGCCCAGTCAGGCAGAACGCATTCTACACATTGTTCGCAAGCACTGGTCCATCGAAAATGATTTGCACTGGGTCTTAGATGTAGCCTTGAACGAAGATCATAGTCGTGTCCGCAAAGACCAGGCTCCCGAAAACTTTGCCGTTCTACGCCACATTGCGCTCAACCTCCTCAAGCAAGAGAAAACCGCCAAAGGTGGCATCCATGCCAAGCAACTCCAAGCCGCTTGGAAAGAAGATTACCTCCTCAAAGTCCTTGCCCTAGGAAATTAGATGCGATTGCCCTATATACCAGGCTCTGGAAGATGACTTTTGATGGATGAAACAACCTGCACCACAATTGCACCAGCCTAAAAGAAGCAACAAAAAAGATCCAAGATATAGCCAATCTTGGAGGGTTTACGCGAAAACGATCGTATTTGGCTCCTCGCCGAGGACTTGAACCTCGAACCTTTTGTTCGAGGTTCACCCGAACGCAATCGGAGCAACAAAAAAGACCCCAGATATAGCCAATCTGGGGTTTTCACGGGAAAAACTTCCGTGTATAGGCTCCTCGCCGAGGACTTGAACCTCGAACCTAGCGGTTAACAGCCGCCCGCTCTGCCAATTGAGCTAGCGAGGAAAGCGACCGACATTATACGTGCAAGGGTAGGGAGTGTCAAGCACGCACACTCCATCATGACACAGAAGATTGCTTCGGGCGGCACCGCTTCGACTTTGCTGCGCTCCGCTCAGTGCGATAGGATGCTAATATTTCACCGCGCTGAACTGGCGTAGTTTGTCGATGCGGTGGGTGGCGATGATCTGGCGCACGGTTCCGGTCAGGCCGCGCACGACCAGGGAATCGGTGCTGGCGCTATCGCCGAAGTAACGGACGCCCTGGAGCAGTTCACCGTCCGTGATGCCTGTCGCGGCGAAGAAGACATCCTCCGACGAGACCAGGTCATCCATCGTCAGGATCTTCTCGAAATCAAAGCCGGCTTCGTTTCCTCTGCGCAACTCATCTTCATCGCGGGCGTAAAGCTTGCCCTGGATCTCCCCGCCCATGGCTCGCAGCGCACAGGCCGCGATCACTCCCTCAGGCGTGCCGCCCACGCCCAGAAGCACGTCCACGCCGGAGTCGGGCCAGGCAGTCATCAACGCGGCAGCCACGTCGCCGTCGGGGATCAATCGGATGCGGGCGCCGGCTCTGCGGATCTCGGCGATCATATCCTTGTGGCGGTCGCGGTCGAGGATGATGGTGGTCAGGTCCTCCACGTCCTTGTGCTTGGCTTTGGCAATTGCCTGGAGGTTCTCGGTGATGGGTTTTTCGATATCGATCACGCCTTTGGCTTCAGGACCTACCGCAAGCTTATTCATGTAAACAAACGGGCCAGGATCGAACATCGTCCCGCGCGGGGCAATGGCAACCGTCGCAATCGAGTTCGAGCGGCCAAATGCCAAAGGGCGGGTCCCCTCAATGGGATCCACAGCAACATCCACGTCCGGAGCTGCGCCGTTCCCCACATTTTCACCGTTGTACAACATCGGAGCGTTATCCTTTTCCCCTTCGCCGATGATGATGATCCCGTTCATATCCACCGTCTGGAGGACGGTCCGCATCGCATTGACCGCGGCCCCGTCCGCC
>DATKED010000113.1:0-5004 GCA_035512375.1 Anaerolineales bacterium | reverse complement strand
ATCCCATTCGAGGATCTGCCTTACACGTTCAACCCGCCGGAAGGCTATATTGTCACCGCAAATAATCGCTGCCAGCCATGGGACTACCCTTATCTCATCACGCGTGATTGGGATTACGGTTTCCGCGCCCAGCGCATCGTGGACATGATCGAGAGCGCCTCGGGAGAGATCGATATTTCCTACTTCCAATCCATGCAGGGCGATTCATTCGACGCGAATGGTCCTACGTACGTGCCCATGCTTTTGAGATTGGATGAGCTTTCAGACAATGAGACGCACGCCCAAAGTCTGCTTAGAGACTGGGATTACCAAAACCGCGCCGACTCCGCCGCAGCGGCCGTGTTCAACGCGTTCTGGCGCCACCTCCTGCAAAACACATTCAACGATGACATGCCCGAAGAACGTTATTATCCGGATGGCGGCTCCCGCTGGAATGAGATCATGCGTCACCTGGATAATAACAGCGCATGGTGGGACGACAAAACCACAACTGAGATCAGAGAAACTCGCGACGACATCATCCGAAAATCCTTTGAACAGGGCGTTGCTGAGCTTGAAGAAATCTTCGGCAACGATCCCGCAAAATGGAACTGGGGTGAAATGCACGCATCCACGTTCAGGAATGGCACGCTGGGCGAGTCAGGCGTCGCACCGATCGAATCGTTGTTCAATCGGGGTCCCTTCCCAACCAGCGGCGGCGATGCAATTGTCAACGCCACAGGCTGGTCTGTGCAGGATGGGTATGAAACGAGCTGGCTGCCCTCCATGCGCATGATCGTGGACCTGGGTAACCTGAATAATTCGGTCACAGTACACACAACGGGTCAGTCTGGTCATGCCTATCACGAGCATTACATTGACATGGCGCCCATGTGGGCAAATATTGAGTATTATTCGATGCTTTGGGATGAAGGGACAGTCACGTTAAGTGCCAAAGAGCATTTGGTGTTGACGCCAAAATAGGTAGAGGAAGGAAACGGAGTCAGAGTCTCCAGACTTTGAATTTTCAACGACTGGAGGCGTTGACCCCTGCTTTTTGTTTTTTTGTCCTAACCGCCAGCCAAGAAAAGAAGATCACACCCAGATAACTAAACGTGAGATCCACCAGGTCAAATGACCTCGCTGCAAAGAATTGTTGTGAAAATTCCTCAAGCCCAATCAAGACGGCGAGGGTTAAGCCGATCATCACGGCAACCCGCGTCCGGCTCTGAAATGGACGCGAGCGGAAGACGCTCAGATTGATGAGTAGAGCCAGGATCCCATACAAAGTGAAATGCCCCGCCTTGTCTCCAAATGGAATCTGACTGATCAGTGCCAGAATTCCGAGCCGGTCCGCATCGGCAAGGACGATGATAAGGACGATAAAAAGAGCGAAAAGAATCGCAGCCCATTTCATCGTCACAGTGTGGTTAGCTAGTTCAGCATCTTGAGCAGTTCATTGATGGACAAGCCACCGCCAGCGATCAGAAATCCAAAGTAAATGATCGTGGCAAGGTTGGAGAGATACCCAAGCAAGATCGAGCCCCCATCCTTTTGGATGAGCCCAACCGCAAGGAAGATCAGTGCCAAAGCGGGCAGGGTGTTGCTGAAAGGGATGAACCCAAACGGAGCCATCAACAGGAGCGCGGCAAGAATGAACGACAGATTATTCAAAAGCGCCATCACGCCATCGGAGGTCAGCCCGGGCAGGCGATGGGGACGACTGATCTTCTCCAGCCGGTAAAACCAGACGAGGGCACGATTGAAACCAGCGCGCAGTTTTTCAGCTGAGATCTTGCGCGTTGCGATCGCGTTGGGCAGCCAGAGTTTACGCGCAAAAAGACGGGTAATGCCGATCAACAGAATGCCGGTGCCAAACACCGTGCTGACGCCCGGGATCGAAACCGGCACAAGAAAAACAAGTGAGAGGAAAATGGTCAGAAGCATCAGGCTGTCTGTCCCTACAATATCCAGTATCTCGATGAGGGTGACTTCCGTTCGAGGCAATCTTTCAATTATGAGTTCGATCTTTTCCCCCAGCGGTTCCTCCTGCAGTCTCTCCTCCTCTTTTTGGGTCATGTCAATCTGATTCACTTCTATCGTTTCCTTCATTTTATTTTGTCATCCTGTTCAATTTGATACATAATGCCCGAGCCTTCAATGTCAGGCCAAGCGCCGATTATACCTTGCTTCCCTGCGTAACTTCGATGCGGCTAAGCCAGTCCCCCAGTATCAGAAGAACGATACTTCCTATGGAAGAAAGCCCCAGGTTCAAAGAGCCCAGTGGGATAAAAAGCCACTCACGCCAGATGCCGATCAGGTGACCAGCTGCAAAGCCAAAAACACTGAGACTAGAATATAAAAGCAGCCGCCAGAAACCGCCGCCGCGGAGCAGATGATAGAGCGCGCCAAAGAAAAGTGCAATGAGAAGACCGAAGAGAAGGGTTGGAAGAGTCATATCAAGTATTTACTAGACAGGATTTGGAACAATAGGTAACAGTCCCTCTAATTTTTTAATTATGAGCCGCTAAACAGCAGTTCCGAGTTCTAGCAAAATCGCCATTCTGCCTACACGCAAATTATCGGATGATCCCACCGCCAATCATTACATCGCCCTGGAAGAAGACGGCCGCCTGCCCTGCCGTGATGTCTCTTTGCGGCGCGTCAAAGCGGACCTGGGCTTCACTTCCATTTAGCGGCGTGACCAACCCCTCCGCCTCTTTTGCGGTGTAACGTATCTTCACCTCCGCGCGGAATGGCTCCTGCAGGGCTTCACCTGAAAGCCAGTTGACAGCGCGTGCAGTCAGCTCGCGCGAGCCAAGTTCCTGCTGTGTGCCAACGATCAATGTATTCGTAACTGCATTCTTTCCAAGGACATACAAAGGCACAGGCGAGGCGACGCCAAGTCCCTTGCGCTGACCGATCGTGTAGTTCGCAAGTCCATTGTGCGCACCAACCGATCTGCCATCCCGCGTCAAAATCTCGCCGGGCTTAAGTATCTCCGCCGCGTTGCGCTGCAGAAAGTTGCGATAATCCTCTCCGGCAAGAAAACACAAATCCTGTGAATCCTTTCGTGAAGCCGTTGGCAAGCCATATTTTTCAGCAATCGCCCGGATTTCCGTCTTGGGATAGTCCCCGATTGGGAACAATGCTCGGGCGAGCTTTTCCTGATTTAACACGTGCAGCACATAGGACTGATCCTTTTTTTTATCCACCGCGCGCAATAATTCACTCTTTCCACTCTCACCTCTCCTGATCCGCACATAATGCCCGGTCGCCATAAAGTCCGCGCCGAGGGCAAGCGCATGCTCGAGCAAGAACGTCCAGCGGATCTGGCGGTTACAGAGCAGGCACGGATTCGGCGTCTCGCCGCGCGCATATCCGTCGAGAAAGTATTGCACCACCGTTTTATGGAAGACATCCTTTGCATCGATCACATAAAAGGGAATCTCAAGCTTTGCTGCGACGCGGCGTGCCTGCGCCATCGAGTCAGGTGTGCAGCAGCGGTTGGAATCTTCCTTGCCAGGTTCGCTCCACAACCGGAGCATCATGCCAATGACATCATTGCCCTGCTCTCTGAGCAAGGCTGCGGCAACGGAGGAATCCACTCCTCCAGACATGGCAACGACAACTTTTGGCATAGCTTAAGTATACAAGTAGACAGGTAACACGTGTGTTACCTGTCTACCTTAATTTCCTTGCCTTCCGAACCATCTCAGGCAGGATATTCAATAAAGAATCAACATCGGCAGGCATGGTCTGAACGCCCAGGGTCACACGAAGTGAGCCCAATCCCCAGGCACGGGACAAGCCCATGGCGTTCATGACTTCACTTGGTTCGGGATTACCGGTCTTGCAGGCAGAGCCGGATGAACAGGCAAACCCTGCAGCATCGAGCAAAGTCAGCAACAAATTCCCATCCACGTCTTTGAAGGCAAACGAGGCATGATGAGGCAGGCGTGATTCCAAGTGACCTGTGAGACGTGAATCCGGAACAGTTTCAAGCACCGTTCCAATGACCTGATCTCGGAGCGGCTGCACATGCGTAACACGCTGGTCGCGCTCCTCGTTTGTCAACCTTAGCGCCTCCGCGAAACCGACAATGAATGGCACGTTCTGCGTCCCGGCGCGCAGGCTGAATTCCTGTCCGCCACCGGTGAGATGCGAAATAAGCGGCGTGCCTTTGCGGACATATAACGCGCCGACGCCTTTTGGACCATAAAACTTGTGCGCGCCCAGTGACAGCATATCCACACCGAGCGATTCGACATCAACGGGCAAATACGCGGCTGCCTGCACAGCATCCGTGTGAAAGAGAATCTTATGTGTCCTGCAAATCCCAGCGATCTCTTTGATCGGGTTGATCGTGCCGATCTCATTGTTGGCGTACATGACAGAAACAATCGCAGTGCGATCGCAAATTGCCTCTGACACGATCTCAGGTGTGACCATGCCATACTCATCCACATCCAGCCATTCAATGAGAAAGCCCTCGTATTTTTCAAGATGCAGCAAAGTTTTTGTCACTGCAGGGTGTTCTGTGCGTGAGGCAAGGATCCATTTTGCACCGGTCTTCTCGCGCAGGGCATACGCCGCGCCGCGGATCGCAAGATTATCCGACTCAGAACCACAGGATGTAAAAATGATCTCTTCCGGCTTGCAGTTCAACACAGATGCCACCGTCTCGCGCGCAGAATCGACCGCAGCTTCGGCAACCTGTCCATAACGGTGAACAGAGGAAGGGTTCCCGAACGAAGCGGAGAAGTAGGGAGTCATCGCGTCGACCACGCGCGGATCCACTGGTGTTGTGGCAGAATAGTCCAGGTAGATCATGGCGGGCAGATTATAGCATGAGCGTCAATGGGAATATTGTAGGGTGTTCATCCCAGGGCAGTTGGACAAAAATCAATTTCCAAGTAAAATAGCGCCTCTTGTGAAAGGAGTAAGAATGCTTAAATTTCGATTAGTAGTTGGTTTACAGATACTGATGATGGGAGCCTTGGTGCTCAGTGCATGTGGTGCAAC
>DATKED010000112.1:0-13902 GCA_035512375.1 Anaerolineales bacterium | reverse complement strand
GTATGACGACGCGTTTCATTATCGTGATGGGTGTTGCGGGCAGCGGCAAGACGAGCAAATCTCTTGCAGATCCTTTGGGATGGGACTTTTATGCTGCTGATGATTTTCATCCGCCCGAGAATGTTGTCAAAATGGCACGTGGAGTTCCTCTAAACAATTCAGACCGCGCTCATTCAATTATCAAACCAGCCCGTTCCCGTTCAATTGGTCAACGCAGCGGAATTATTGCATTCCTTAAGCGGGATGATCGGGCCTCGCTCCCTACTCTGGCTGAATGCTCAATCGGGGCGGAGCGCAGAACTCGTGCATTTGCTCGAGTGGATCAAATCCGATCATTTGGCTTGGTTACTTACATTCGTCAATGATGTATCCAGCCCGATGGGAGAACGAGCCGATATGTGCATACCGATTCATGCTGGGCAGGAAGCGACCCTCAGCACGAAGACGTATACGAACATGCTTGCGGTCAATTTGCTCACGGCGATTCAATTGAGCAGCGGGGATGTGCACGAAGTGCGCTCAGCGATTCAGGAAATGCGCGCCGCTGCGGATGCAATGGAAACATACCTTGCGAATTGGGAGGCTCGCGTGCAGGAATTGGATTCCCTGCTGGGTGAATTCGATGAACTCTTCCTCATCGGGCGCGGCTCTTCCATGAGTGCAGTCTGGAACGGATCGCTCATCAACAAGGAAGCTGCCAAGTCTGCGTTCGAAGGGATGCATGCCGCAGACTTTCGTCACGGTCCGCTTGAGTTGGTCTCTCAAGGCCTTGCAGCGCTCGTTCTGCCAGGATCAAGCCAAACATCCGCATTGAACCGTGATCTTGCACAGGAAATTGTTTCTTACGGCGGAAAAGCCATTTGGGTGGATTCGTCTCCAGACTCGGAAATCCCAACAATCGTTTTGCCTAAAGTGGTGAACTGGCCCGCCCGCTCGTTGAAATCCTGCCAATGCAAATGCTGACGATTGCCATGGCGAATCGGAAAAACCTGGAGGCAGGGAAGTTCCGCCATGTGAGCAAAGTCACAGATCGCGAATAGTACTGATTTCTAAACCTGTGATACATATTATACGTGCCGATACGTTGGATGTTGATATAACAATTTCATCGGTTACAGGCTTTGGGTGGAGCGAATGGTGGTCGAGGAGTTGATGCGGGTCTCGTACAAACTTACCCGGCTTAATTACATGGTAAGATTCTGATAGTATATCTTTGCGAGTACGAGCTAATTGATTTTGTTTTGGGACTTTGTTTTCTTGGGGCAGGTATGACCATAGACCTCCAGCAAGTCATTAACAGTTCTCTTAGCCTCCGCCTTGTTTCTTCCTTGGCACAGAGACTACCGCCACGGTTGGGATATCACATCGCATACGGTCTCGCGGGACAAGTTGCGCGCCGGCGGGCTTCCAAAATCGTTCAGGCGGTGCGCGCCAATCAATGGGTCGCAACCGGAGAAGTCCTGGAGGGAGAGGCTTTGGATCAGGCCGTTCGCGAAACTTTACGTTGTTCGGCTCGTTCCCTTTTCGATCTCTATCACTATAATCACGATTTTGATTCAACGAAGCAGTTGATCGTCTTTGACTCATCTTTTGATTCAATTGCCCAACGGCCCGAATTTGACCATCGCGGACTGATGATCGCCGGGCTGCACCTTGGCAACTCTGATCTGGTCCTCCAGTGGCTTTGCAAAGATGGACTGAAGCCTCTGGTGCTCACCATTCCAGATCCACAGGGTGGGCGTCAGGTGGAATATGAAATCCGCAAACAGACGGGGATGAACCTGATACCTGCTTCCGTGGGCGCATTCCGACAGGCACTTAAACACCTTCAGCGGGGCGGCATGGTGTTGACCGGCATCGACCGGCCGATTGATAGACCGGCAGTGCGTCCTCATTTCTTTAGTCGTCCGTCCGCGCTTCCCATCCATCATGTTTTTCTCGCGATCAAAGCCCGCGTTCCGATCATCGTGACGGTCACATACTTTCAACAGGATGGGAAATATCATGTTTTTGCATCAGACCTGATTGAAATGGATCATTATCCGGATCCCGATGAGGCTGTACTCCGAAATGCCGAAAAAGTATTGTGTGTGGCAGAAGATTTCATTCGTCGGGCGTCGCTGCAATGGTCTGTGCCACTTCCTGTTTGGCCCGAGAGCATGCATTTGGTTCCAAAGTAAATCTTGTGGTTGTGTTCATATCTGGATGATTGAGGAGAATGGAATGAGCGAGATCAATAATCATCGGAGGGTAAACGACATCCTGCTTGGTCCGCTGGAAAGACCAACATTGCAATGGATGGCAGCACGTATGCCAGCCTGGGTGACTCCCGATACTTGCACGATCGTTGGCGTATTGGGCGCCCTGGGGGTTGCTGCCAGCTATATCTTGACCATTTACGATGGCAACTTCCTGTGGCTGGCTTCACTTGGTTTTATTATTAATTGGCTGGGTGACAGCCTCGATGGTACTCTGGCGCGCCATCGGCGTATCGAACGACCGATCTTCGGTTTTTTTGTAGATCACACGATGGATGCGTTTAGTGTATCAGTCATCTTTATCGGGTTAGGCATGACAACATACGTCAGCTTTAATATCGCCTGCCTGGCGTTGATCGCCTATTTGCTGCTCAGTGTGCTGGTGTTCGTGCGCACGAGTGCGGTGGGTGAGTTCAAAATATCCTATGGCAGGCTGGGACCAACAGAGATCCGTGTACTTGCCATCCTGTTGAACACAGCCATGTTTTTTGGGGGTGAGCGGGAGGCTTTGTTGCAGATCGGCACCTTTGGTCAAGTTGCCTTTAGCCCTTATGATCTTATTGTCGCTGCACTTGCATTGCTTTTGCTGTATTTCTTTCTTGTGACGGCAATTCAGGAGACAATCAGGCTCGCAAGAGAAAACAAATAATTTGGGGATGTGGCATAACAATATCATTCCAGGTCGTTACTTGTTTTAAGTAAAACCTGCAAGTGAGAGATAAACCTTATGAGTAATTCAAGTGACAAAAAGAAGAAACCGAAACCAACGAATCCGCCTGAACAGAAGCTGGGAGATACCCCCGTCCTGCCCTGGGAAATGCCCACGCCCGAAGAAAAGGAGCAAGCCAAACCGATCCGTCGTGCCTTGAAAGAGGCAATTTCCGACGTAGACTCCCCGGAGAAAGCGGAGGAGGTGATCGAAGAACTGGAAGAATCCGCGGCGAACCGGACGGAGGGGGAGGTGGAGCAGACTGAATCTCCTCCGGCCACCCCCGCCGCAGCAGCCCGGCGCGTGGAAAAAGCCGCACAGACTGCCCCTGACGGCAAAGAGACCGAACGTGTGCTGGAGACGACTGCACGCGTACTGGCTACCTCGGATGAGCATCAAAGGGAGGTGGTGTCAGAAGCAGTGCAGGAAGTCCTGAACCCGGAGCAGCAGGGCGCCCCTGCGGCTGCCAATGAGAGGGAACGTGAATATCTACGCGAGGCAGTTCTCAGGCGGCTCAAACCAGTGGATGCGTTGGATGCCAACTTGTTCCTGCTGGTCAATCATTTGCCTCATACGCGTCTTCTGAATACCCTGTTCTACAGCCTTACCGTTGCTTTTAATGGCGGTGCTGTCTGGTACATCACGTTGGCGCTGGCAGCGCTGCGTAACCGCCGAAAAATCCGGGTTCTTGTCCGGGAGGTGGCTTTGCCTTTAACCATTGCAACTGCGCTGGTCGAGTTTCCGATCAAGGCTTATTTCAGGCGGCGGCGTCCGTTTATCACGATCATTCAGGCGATTGTCATTGGGAAGAAGCCGGGTACGTGGTCGTTTCCATCGGGACACTCCGCCTCTGCGTTTGCCGGGGCATGGCTGCTCAACCGCAATTTCCCGCGCAGGCGGGGACTGAGATATTTAATCGCCAGCTTGGTCGCGTTTTCTCGTATTTACCTGGGGGACCATTACCCGGGAGATGTCGCCTCAGGCTCATTGCTGGGACTGTTGTTCGCGATGTTCTTTCGGAGGGTCTTCAATCGAGGAAAGGCTGGTAATAAATAGGCAGAACGCCCGTCAGCCATAAACCTATATTACAAAACAGGAACAGCACAATGATGAACGCAGGCAGGTAGCGCTGAGCTCGCGCTGATAACGTGTGATGCCAGCCCGCGACCATAAGGATCGACAATGCGCCGATAGCGGGGAATAGAAGACGTCCCTGTGTGGCGAATGTCGTTAATCCATTCCGAAAAACTGTCAGGACCGTGAAGATCGCCATCAGCCCTGTTGCAAGCCAAAAACTAAATTGCGGATGACTTGTTCTTAACTTTATCAATTTGTACACAGAAAGCGCCATGCCGATCAGCCCGAAACCGGTCAGGAATTGAACGATCCACAACGGCAGTCCCACTGCCAGCCAGCCGACTTTTCCCCAGTAGGTCCAGATGATCTGGCTTGCGATGGCTTTGATATATTCGGCTGTCAACGCGTTCCTGCGCAGGCTAAACAGCCGCCACTGGATCTCAGCTCCAGCTGATTGAATCATTTCTGGAAACATAAAATAAACAATCCCTGCACTCAGTAATACCAGTAACCCGGAATACAACAGCAATCGCTTTTGAGTGAATCCAAAAAGCCACTTCCATGTGAGGATAACGAGCAGCGCCGCACTGACGGGTAACACTGTCAGTTTGGTGAACAAAGGTAATAGAATGCCAAGGACTACTAAAAACAAGCCGAGCAGATTCGTTGGTCCCGTCAAGAATCGGACTGCCAGATAAAAAAGCAACGCGCCTGCGAGTGTGCCAAGCGCGTCGTTATTGACTGAGGACATGATATGTAAATATTGTGGTGTCAGCGCCGCGGTAGCAAGTGCGGCTAGGCACAGAGCAGGTTGAGCTGGCGCGATCCGTTTGAATGTTTTCCAGTTTAGCAATAATGCAACGCCGCCGAAGAGTATATTGATCCAACGCAGCGCGTACACTCCCAGCAAAAAAAGATAGTTGCGATCCGTCCATTCGAATCTTCGTTCGGGAACGCGGATATTGTATTTGTATTCCTTGGGAAAGTAATAACTTGCGAATTCAGGATTAATTTCATCCAGTGCCTGAAGCACCCACGAGCCGAGATAATAAAACGCGCGCGGCTGGTGCGCTTCATAGTTGATTTCAAGCGAGGGGTATTCGTCATAGCGCATCAGGTGCCATGCCAGATGGTAATGTGCGCCTTCATCGGGCGCCTCCCAAATGGGCATCAGCAGACTGTATCCAGCGCCCAGTAGAAAATACAAAACAAAAATGAGGAGGAACCAGCGCCGTTCACTCACCATAGCTGGTTCACTGTCTTGATGATTTCAGCCTCCGATGTGCCAATGCGCAGGCGATGCAACTGTGCGGTTTGCAGCAGGAGGCCGATTTTGTGCAGGTTTTTATTCCAGAGTCCGGGGGTGTCGTAATGCAGGCTGTTGACCATGATCTCAGCCCAGAGTTCATCTTCCGATAACGGCTCGATTTTGCTCTCGGATTTATCCCAGCGTTCGAGCAGACAAAATTCGACCCGATGGATTTGGATCATTTCCCGCCGAGTCAACGCGGCATCCACCCGCATCAGATCGACCCGGTGCTTGGTCTCGTTGCGAACGGGTTCGGTCTGCGTCTCAGCCGCCAGCGCGGGGAAGAGAGGAAGCATGTCCGTCCGGAGCTTGATCCTGCCCACCGGGAATCCACCCAGCCACAATTCCCCAGCGCGCTCTCCAATATAGACCATGCTGTCTGAAAGCAATTGATAGCCATTCAGCAATAAACGTAGTGCCGTCGTGGATTTTCCTGTCCCATGTGGCGCTTGTAACAGAAGGATGTGCTCATCTTTTGTCAGGGCGCTGGCATGTAACATGCTGTATCCATGCCGCGTAATGAAATTGGTCAGGATTGTGTTGATCAATACCTGGCAAACCAGTTCTGGTTTATCTGCAAGCGTTGACGATAAGACTGCGTAGGCTTCCCCGCGTTCCATGTCCGCAAAGCAGTTCCCCCACTCGCGCAGGTCAATCGAAAGCCAGTCCTCCGCACCCGCGTAATGGACGAGGTCAATGAGACGCTCGGGTGGATAAGCAGGTGAAGGATCCGGATCGTGAACGGTCAGATGGACTCGCCAGGCGGATTCATCGCGTGAGTCCAAAGTGGAATACATCTGTGCTGCAAGAGTCGCAGCCTCCAAAACTTTTTCATGGTTGCTGTCGAAAATAACAGGTTGTCCAAAAATGCGAATGGTCTTTTCATATTTGGGCGCGTTCGCACGGCGGAACCAGAAGTCTTCCATCCGGTGGTGGTGCTGACGATAGAGTTCGTTGAAGTCGGGCATGATATCTTGTCAGTGCGAGACGGCCTGCGAAGCGTCCCGTCGTGGCAATCTCCTGATTTTGAAGACATAAAGTACAAAACCGGCAAAGCTCAACAGCCAGCCCGTTGCACCAAATGCAAGGATCGCGTTTTGCAGGGAAGCTGGAAACATATGCAGAAGAATCCATTCGAGCGCGGTAGCGATCCCCAACAGGATCACGAAGGTGCGCGGCTTTTCGGCAAGATAATAATTCAGCCAGATCGAGCTCAACGAGACCCCGATCATTGCAATGCCCATCCAGCCGAGCAAAGCGGACGCCGCTTGATAGTCCCTGCCGAAAACGATTGTAATGAGTTGCTCATTGAACATGAAATAAAGAAGTGATAATGCTCCGCCCACTGCAAGAATGATCCCGGCAGTTTGGGCCAGGATGCGAGTGGAGAGATTTCCTTCTGCCAGTGTTTTGACAACCCGCGGAAACATCACTGTGACAGCCACCCCGGGCAGCAGTGCGACGATACGCCGCATCAACACCAGCCCCGCATATGCGCCCGCTAATTCACCCGGCAGGTTTCGATTGACCCAGATCAGGTCAAGACTGGTCAGTGACATATAGGCGATGTAGGCGAGCAGCGCATAAAAGGAAAGCTTCCATCCCTCTCTCAGAAGACTTTGAGATGCAAGCTTTGTTCTCGTCCAAAAAGGTTTACCGAGCAGCAGAAAGGCACAAAGCACGCTGACCAGCCAGCCAAAGGGCAGGGCAATGACCGCGCCTGTCAAGCCAAACCCTGCTTGAACAAGGAAAAAGACGAGGAGAATGCGTCCCAAGGAAAGAGCCAGTCGGGTAAATCCAAAGGCAATGAAATTTTGCCTACCTTGAAGAGCGCCAGCCGCAATGGGACGAAGAGTACTAAGAAAAATCAGCACCGCGCCGATCTGGATCGTCCAGGCTGGAAGGTTGAACAATTGCGCGATCACCTTTGAAAAGACGAGGACGAAGCCTCCAAGGATCAGCCCGATCCAGAATGCTGCACGCAGAAAGGATTGAAATACCGCAGTGATCGAATCGTTTTGAACCTTCCCGCGCGCTTCGGCAATGAAACGACTGACAACTGGCTGGAAGACCCCGCTGGCGGTTGTGTACACCAGCGCGACCGAATTCAGTGTTTGTAAAATCGCGAAATCAGATGGGATCAGCACACGTCCCATCCAGAAGTGGAAGACGAAATCGATGACATTTGCCAGTCCATCTAAGATAAATAACGCAGCTGTTTGCAGCCCAAACCCAGACTGGATTTGTGAGAGCCGCATTATCACTTTCAAAGATGGGTTTCCAGTTTGTTGAACAGGGATGTGCTTTTTCCCATGCGCTTGAGTCGGAAATATCTTTCCATTCCGAAATAAAACGTGTCCCAAGCAAAACGCAATGTCTGTACGAACGCGGTGGAAAGATGAACTGTTCGGGTGAGGAGATTTGCTTTTCCATAGCGGTGATTCAGGAAATCGGAAGGAGGGAAAAAGTAGGATATGGTTTCCAGCAGGCGGATGGGGCGCAGGATGAACGCACCGTTGGATGCCAGCGCAAGTTTCCAGAAGCGGCTGCCTTCGCGTCCTTCGTAGGCGGCTAACTCCTGTTCCGCGACGCGCCCCATCAGTTGGCGCGTCACAGCCGAGGGTCGCGAGACACGCAGCGCAGAGAGCGCTTCATCAGGAACGGGCGCGCCGAAGTATCTTTTGCATACTTGAAGAACAGAACCGAGGATCTCCACGGCGCTCCAAGCACGCGCGAGTTGGATCGTAAGATCCCAATCAATATCATCTTGATGTTGTTTGAGTACTTCTGTGACGTCGAGGTAATACATCAACATGCCATCCGCGAGGATGATACGGGGTAAATCTTCCTGATCGAGCAAGCTCGGCAAATACACCCCGTGCTTGACGAGATGAATGGCAAGGCTGAGCAACAGGTCCGGTACTGGCATCTCCTGGATCGGCGCGCCGAGCAATAAATCGGGCTTAGCGCGTTCGAAGATGCTTTCATAGTCCACGGTCAGTAACGTGTAGGGGTGGTCCAATGCCCAGTGGATTTCGAACCAGATGTTCAGGTCCGCGCTGCAACGCTGCTGGTGCAGATGGTGACGAGTGAAATATTCATCCTTCAGCAGGTTGGGCCAGAATTCGTCAATTCCTTGTTCAGCAAGTAATTTGAGAGAGGCATCGACATCGTTGCGATGGACGAGAATGTCGATGTCACCTCCCGGGCGCATGGATGGGACACGATAAATTTTCTCGCACAACCATAAGCCTTTGAGAACGATCGTTGGGATATTGCGGGACTCAGCGGACTCGAGATAGGTGGTGAGTGCATCGCCGAATTTGGACGCCGAACGTTCATGTTTTTCCGCTTGTTCACAGATCAACTTTCGCGCCAAGGGCGGGATGGATGGGTTAACCCGCGCAAATACATGCCCGGCAAGCACTGCCATGCGGTTGTGCGTGAGGATGTTTGCAAAATGCAACCAATTAGTTTTTTGCAAATCGGGGCGATAATTTTCGTCGCGCCATCGACGTGCAAATTCATAGGCGAGTCGTTCTTCGGGAGATAGATCCATTTTGAAATTCATCAGGCAGAACGTACCATCCTTTGTTCAAGACTATAACCGATCAAGCCGAGGCTAAGGACCGTCAGCGTGATCATTAATCCGGTGGGCAACACCCACCACTTCCACGCGTCAGAGAGGAACGCGCCGCTGGCGCGCGCGAAATAAAGCATTGTTCCCCAGCTTTTCCCGGAGGGGTCGCCCAGACCTAAAAAGCTCAGGCTCGATTCCGCGAGAATGGCTGCCGACGCGACCAGGACGACCTGCACGAATGCCAGCGGTCTCACACTTGACCATAAGTGCCCTGCCATGATCTCGAGCGGATTCGCACCCAGCGCGCGCGCCGCTTCAATATAGGTATCTGAGCGTGTGCTCAACACGCGTGCCCGGATCAGCCGCGCCGGTCCCGCCCAGAAGAAGATAGCCAATACGATGATGATGTTTCTCTGGCTGGGACCAAGATACACGCTGATCAAAATGACCAGCGGCAGAAAGGGCAGCACCAGAATTAAATCGGTGATGCGCATCAGCAGCGAGTCGATCCAGCCGCCCAGATAACCGCCCGTGAGTCCCACGATGACCCCGATCCAGACGGCGAGCAGGGAAACGATCACACCTGTAAATAATGAGGCGCGGGTCCCTGCAATGAGTTCACTGAATAGATCCTGCCCCAGATCGTTGGTCCCCAGAATGTTTTCACTGCCGGGCTTTTGCAGTGGCAGGGCAACCCGTTCAGTGGAATCATAGGGCGACACAACCCCTGGAAACAGCGCGAAGACAAGCATGAGAGCCAGCACAAGGATTCCGATCCATCCCGCGAAACGTGCCAGGCGTCGGGGCAGGCGGCGCGACAGCGACGGTCGGCGGCTTAAATCTGCCAGCGTGCGGACGCTCATGACGTCCTCCGCAGGCGCGGATCCAACAGCGGATACATCAACTCGGTGAGGATGTTGAGAGCCAGTATCGTGATAGTGAATAACAGAAAACCGCCCTGTAATAATGGGTAATCGCGTGACTTGACCGCTTCGAACATCATGTTTCCAATGCCGCGGTAATTGAAGACCGCTTCGATCACGGTGACGCCGCCGAGTAATTGACCTAGGTCCACCATAAAAGAGGTTAACACGGGCGGGAGTGCATTTCGCAATCCGTGCTTCATGACAACCCCGAAGTTTGGCACGCCTTTGGCGCGGGCCGTGCGGATGTAGTCAGACTCCATAATGCCGAACATGGCCGCGCGCATGATCACAAATGCGGTCGGCAAATATGCCAGGGTGAGGACGAACACCGGCATGAGTGCATGGCGCGCAACATCTTTGATGTTTTCCCAACCATCCAAACGCGGGATGGAATAGGAATCGCCTACGGGTAAATAGCGAAGTTGAATGGCAAAGACCGGGATCAGTAACATTGCCAGCCAGAACGGTGGGATGGATCGCAGCACGTAAACGCCGCTAAGCAAGCCCAGGTCGATCGGGTCGCCCCGTTGAGTTGCGGACCAAATCCCCAACGCCGAGCCAATCAGCAACGCGAGGACAAGACTGACACCGACCAATAACAGTGTCCAGCGGAAGTTTTCGCTCAGCACCTCGACGACCGTCCTGCCTCCGCTATAGCGATAGGACATGCCCAGATCGCCGCGCGCTAACTGCTTGAGATAGATGAGGTATTGTTCTGACAGCGGCTTATCGAGTCCGTATTGGGCGCGCAGGGCTTCGAGACGCTCCTTGCCTAGTTGGGGCGCAGCATTGCCCGCGATCAACTTTATTGGGTCTCCGGGGACCATACGCGGCAAAAAGAAGTTGATCGAGATCGCCAGAAAGAAGGTCAGTAGGAATTCAAGCGCGCGTCGGCTGAAGTTCTTCATTGCTTCTGTATTTCCTGGATCAATGCCTTCAAGCGATTGTAAACGATGCCGAACTGCGAAGACCAGTGCATGTGCGGGTAGGTCCCTTCGGGATAGGGACGAAGCGCAACGCGGCTGGCAGACGCCGTCAGCCAGAGCGTCATCACAACATCCGCATGGAGCTGACGGTCACGTCGTTCCTGGGGAGAGGGAGTGTCCGAGTCGACCTCGCTGCGATAACACCAGTAAAGGTCAAGCAGCTCCGAGCGTGGGATGAGCCGTCCGCTTTCGAAGGGCTGAAGATCGATATAGGCTAGATCAAATTCAGGCATCCCCAACCCGACATCCTGCCAGTCGATCAGGGTCGTAGGCCTCGAATCCAGATCTTTCGGAAGCGCCGCGTTGGCGGGTGTGGTGTCTCCGTGCAGGAGAGCCAACTGCGTATTCGCATATTTCTCACAACTCTCTCGCGTATACGCAATTAAATCGTTGAGTCCTGGCAGGCTATCCCAAATTCCCGCGCGCTGAACCGTGGCAACCTGTTCGGGAATTTTCTCAAATTCCAGAACGGTTTCATAGCGCGGAGCCAGCCAGGGGTGATCCAAATCTTCTAGGGTGCTCGTATGAAGATACGCATACGCGCGCAGAACAGATCTCAATTCGTCACGCGTCCACTGATAGGGGTGAGTTGGGATGCGGTGGCTGAACGCCAGATCCTCCATCACAATGGCGTGAAAGCCGCTTGCTCCATCGGTGGTCAGAAAATGAACTTTGGGCTTGGCAATGGAAAGCCTGGGATGGATCACCTGATAGTAAAGCAGTTCCCGTACCGCATCCACTTGCGTAGGCGCGCCATGAGGATCCATTGTTTTGACAACCACCGAGCCGCAAGGCGAGCGACCTTGAGAAAACAAGGTCACTCGATACACACGGCTCCACCCGAGCGCGACCTTTATTAATTCTGCGCGGCAGTCCTGAATGCTAGTGCCAAATGCCTGCCGGAGCAGATCAAGGTTCGGTTCAAAGGTTTGCACGGTGACTATGGAATATCCTGTGCTCCCTCAGGCAGGAAGGACCAGATCGTCATGATCCCTGTCCCCTTCATATTCACCCATCCAGCATGTGCGGCGGGTCGATAGGCAAAGTTGCCGCCTGGTGACATCAATGGGATAAATGGAAGGTTCTCCGCGAAGCGCTCCTGAAGTTGCGTTGACAGTTCCTCCGTCTGTGCGGGATCGGTGCTGGAGACAAGCTGTGCCACGAGATCATCAAGTTCGGGGTCACAAATCCCTGTCAGGTTTCCCCAACCCACAGTGCCAAATTCGCAGTTCGTCAGGAAGCGGATGAAGCCGCGCTGGAACTGCGGACCCGAGGACCAGCCCCAGATGCCCATGTCATAGTCAGGTTCCGGCACAGCCACAAAGTTGGGCCAGATCAAGGCGACAGAAGAATCGATATCCAGGCAGTTCTGGTGCGCGCCCAGTCCTACGTCCGAGAGCCAGCCCGCGATCAACTCGGTGGAGCGCACCTCCACAGGGTTGTTGACATCGCACAAAATCCCAAAGTCTGTGTTTGTGCCGTTGAGTTCGCGAACGCCATCCCCATCCGAATCGACCAGCCCTGCGGCTTCCAATTCTGATGCAGCGGCTTCGGGATCAAATACATGCGTGGTATTGATCGACCATGCCAGATCGGGATGATACCAGTTGAGAGGCAGTTCCACACCCTGACCAAGGAGCACCACCTCAACAAGAGTCTGTGTATCGATCGCCTTGGCGATTGCCTGTCGTACGGCGGGATCGCTAAACGGTTCACGCGAGCCGTTTGTGTAAAAGATGTAATTGAAGAAGTCGGAACCCTTGGCGATCTCAAGCTCAGCATCGCTTTCGAGTTCCGCGACAAAGGCTGGCGGCACCGATGAAAGCACTGCATCTGCTTCGCCTGAGCGGAGCTGGTTGAACTGCTGGGTGCGGTCCTTGACGATCTTCGCAAGGATTTCCTTGACAACCGGCTCCCCGCGGAAGTAATCGGGATTCGATTCGAAGCGGTAGTACTGGGTCGGTTCCACTTCGACAAGTTCATACGCGCCCGTGCCGATCATGCCCTGGAACTGGCTGAGCTCTCCGCTGACGGGAGTCTGGTCCCGCCAGATGTGCTCGGGTAGGATGTAAGTGCCTGCCAAACCTTCGTTCAGGAAGAAGGGCTGCGGAGACTTGAGTGTGATCGTCAGTCCATAATCACCATTTGCCTCCATGCTTTCAATTTCAGCAAGGTTGTTGGCGCGGCCCGCCTCGATCAGGAAGTTATAGCTAAAGATCACATCCTCCACGGTGAAGGGTTCGCCGTCATGCCAGTTGACGCCTTCGCGTAGAGTGATGGTCCATGTGAGTCCATCCTCACTGGGTGTCGCCGAAGTTGCCAGCGAGGGGATGGGCTCCAGTTCGGGGGTGCGGATATAGAGTGAGTCGTAGACCCAGCCGATCATCCAGAAGCCGATAAAGGTGTTGAAGTTGGCGGGAGTGAGGGGACCTTCGTCATTGTCGATGAGAACCGTAAGAGGTCCCGTGGGTTCAGGTGTTGCCGTTGGGGCTTCGGTAGGTGCTTCAGTAGGCGCCTCCGTCACTACAGGCACTTCCGTTTCTACTGGTGAGGCAGTCTCCGTTGCGGCGGGTGCCCCACATGCCGACAGGAGCAGACTGATAAATACCAGGCTGCTTAAAAGAAAATACGACGTGTGTTTCATGCTCTCACTCCTCCAATGGATTTAATTAACATTACGCAAAGTTAGCGCTTTTGTATCTATATTTCGGCGTCAAGATACAAAAGCGTACAAACCCAAACTGATTGAATTAAAGGATATATTGTAGACAGAGTTGGTGACAGTAATTTTACCTCGCATAAGTGATTAATCCAAACCATGCTGTGTTCCGTGAAGGGAATAAAAGAAACGGGATGGCTTTACCGGGCCATCCCGTTTGGATGAATGTGAGATCTGGTCTAATCAGCTGCTGCCATCGCTTCGTCGAGAACTTCTGTATCCGCGGAGACAGCCTTGGGATCAGGACCGTAAGTATTTTCTCCTCGCGTACCTTCGGTAAGGGCGAATACGATGTTGGCTATTGGAACAATCAACCACCACCCACTATGATTAGTATC
>DATKED010000111.1:0-7526 GCA_035512375.1 Anaerolineales bacterium | reverse complement strand
AGCGTCTGGCAAATCAGGATGTGCGCGGTTCGGTTGCATGGGCAGGTGCGCTGCAAAAGGCAGACGTGTTGACTCAAAAGGAACATGAGCAAATCGTCAATGGCTTGAACGCGATCACAAATGAATTTGCAGAAAATAAATTCATCTTCGCCGAAAGCGATGAGGACATTCACACGGCGGTCGAGCGACGGCTTGGTGAACTCATTGGCACGGCGGCGGGCAAACTTCACACGGGCCGTAGTCGCAACGATCAGGTTGTCACCGATTTTCGTCTGTGGATCTTGGACTCTCTGCCTCTTCTGGACGAGGCGATTCAAGGACTCCAATCTGTTCTGCTCGATATGGCTGAAACGCACCAAACGACGCTGATGCCAGGCTACACCCATCTCCAGCGTGCCCAACCCGTGACATTCTCCCATTGGCTGCTCAGCCACTTCTGGGCATTGCAACGCGACCGCGAACGATTACAGGATTTGCGCGATCGCGTTGCAATTTGTCCGCTGGGGAGCGGCGCACTTGCAGGGACAGCCTTTCCAATAGACCGCGCCGCGTTGGCAGAAACTCTCGGTTTTGATGCGGCGAGCCAGAACAGCATCGACAGTGTCTCGGACCGGGATTTTGCTGCTGAGCACCTTTTCTGTTGCAGCTTGTGTGGACTCCACCTCAGCAAACTCTCGGAAAATATTGTGCTGTTCACCGCGGCCGAATTCGGCTTCGTTGAGCTCAGCGACGCCTATGCCACAGGCTCGAGCTTGATGCCGCAGAAGAAGAATCCTGACCTGTTCGAACTGGCGCGCGGTAAATCGGGAACGATGATCGGTTTGCTCACAGGGTTCATGTCCACGTTGAAAGGATTGCCTTCTACATATGACAAGGATTTACAGGAGGACAAAGTTCCTGTCTTTCAAGCGACAGATACGCTGCTGGCAGTTTTGCCTGTGCTGGCGGGTGCGCTAACAACGATGACTATCAATAAAGAGAAAATGTTTATGGCGATTGACTCCTCCATGTTCGCGACGGATCTGGCAGATGACCTTGTCCGCAAGGGGATGCCATTTCGCGAGGCACATGCCGTTGTGGGAAAAGGCATTCGTGCCGCGGCGGAAAAAGGTGTCAGCCTGGATCAATTATCTTTAATTGAATTACAGGCTGTTGGTCCGTTTGATGCGGAGGTCTTTCAAGCCTTTGATGTGATGAACTCAGTCGAAAAAAGGAACGCAATTGGGGGCACCAGTCTCCAATCTGTAAAAGAACAAATCCAAATTGCAAGATCGAAAATCAAAGGAGATTAAATCATGTCTGCAGTTTCTTGTCCTGAATGTGCCGCGGAAATTACGCTGGCGGAAAATACGGAAGTGGGAGAGATCATCGTCTGCCCTGATTGCGGCGTGGATTTGGAAGTGACCGCGCTCGAACCTGCGGCGGTTCAGCTTGCACCCAGGGAAGAGGAAGATTGGGGGGAATAGCAATAGACCATGGACCACGGACGATAGATGAAGGTCTATTGTCTGGGTCTATCGCCTGACCCATGGAGTACTTATGCAACCGCGATTAAAAATTGGTGTCCTTTATTCCCGTGTGCGTGTCGAGGAAAAGTGGATCTTCGGCGCGCTGGAAAAACGCGGCATTGACTATGACCGGCTGGATGACCGCGCCATCCATTTTGATTTGAACGTTCCTGCACCGTGGCAGCAGTATGACGCGGTGCTGGAACGGAGTATCAGTTACAACAGCGGACTCTACGCCCTGCGACTGTTGAAGGCGTTCGGCGTGCCGTCGGTGAACACCGCGGAAGTGGCAGAGATCTGCGGCGACAAGCTGATGACAAGCGCGTCGCTTGCACGGGATGGGATCCCGCAACCGCACAATGCGACGGCGTTCACGCCTGAAGCCGCTTTGGAAGCAATCGAAGCTTTTGGCTACCCTGTTGTTCTCAAGCCGGTGGTTGGTTCATGGGGACGATTGCTGGCAAAGATCAATGATCGCGATGCAGCAGAAGCGGTGCTTGAACACAAGTCCACACTCGGGTCGGTGCAGCATTCCGTGTTCTACATTCAGGAATACATAGAAAAGCCCGGGCGCGATATCCGCGTAACCGTGATTGGTGAGAATGTATTGACTGCCATGTACCGCAAGTCTGAGCATTGGATCACGAATACGGCGCGCGGCGGCGAAGGGGAGATTTGCCCCGTCACACCTGAGATCGAAGACCTAAGTCTGCGCGCGGCGCATTCCGTGGGCGGTGGCGTGCTGGCCGTGGATCTGGTTGAACATCCTGAACGCGGGCTGATCGTTAATGAGATCAATCACACCATGGAATTTCATACAGCGCAGCCATTAAGCGGTATTGATATCGCGGGCGAGATTGTGGAATATGTAATCAGGGTTGCAAGCAGGGAGTATGTTGCATGACGACAGTATCCATCATTGGCGGATCGGGTTATGGAGGCGGAGAACTGCTTCGATTGCTGTTGAGTCATCCACATGTTGAAGTGAAGCAGGTTACATCACGTTCGCATCTGGGCGAGTATGTGTATCAGGTCCATCCAAATCTGCGCAAGCGCACGCAGCTCAAGTTTAGCGATCCCGCCGCGCTCGAGCCTGTCGATATTCTTTTTCTCGCGCAGCCGCATGGACAGGCACAGCGGCACATTGATGAATATACAAACCTCGCCAGGAAAATCGTCGACCTCTCTGCTGACTTCCGCTTGAGAGATGCAGCGGTCTATGAAACATGGTATGGCGAAAAACATACCGCGCCCGAATGGTTGAGCAGGTTTGTGTATGGCTTGCCTGAACTTCACCGTGCAGGATTGTCAAATGCAAACTATGTCAGTGGTGTGGGATGCAATGCCACGGCGAGTAACCTTGCCTTGCTGCCACTTGTTAAAGCAGATTTGTTGGACGCATCATTTCCTGTTTTTATTGAGATCAAAGTAGGCTCATCGGAATCAGGCGCAGAAGGAAACGTGGGATCACATCACGCGGAACGCGCGCATGTGATTCGGACATTCTCTGCCTTTGGACATCGGCATACCGCGGAAGTGATTCAAGAGATGGGCGTGAAGGACGTTTCCCTCACAATGACCGCCGTCGATCTGGTGCGCGGTGTGCTTTCAACGGCTCATGCGAAAGTGAAGCCGGGTGCATCGACAAAGGATTTATGGAAAGCGTATCGTTCCGTAGCCAATGAAAATCCGTTCATCCGAGTAGTGAAGGAACAGCGCGGCGTCTACCGCGTGCCAGAACCGAAGATCCTGGTTGGCACAAATTACGCCGACCTGGGTTTTGAACTGGATGAGAGTAAGTGACATGTCGTGTCCATGTGTGCAATCGACAATCTGATGAAAGGCGCAGCGGGGTCGGCGGTGCAGTGCATGAATTTAATGATGGGGTGGGAAGAAACTCGTGGACTTGAATTTGCAGGATTACATCCGATTTAAGAAAGAGGAAACAAGAAAGAGTGAGCGTGTTTTCTTTCCTCTTTCTTTTTCTCATCGGGAGAAAATGATGAGTGAACTGGTTATCGTTGTAAAACTCGGCGGCACGGAAGGTGTGGATTTTTCTGCAATTTGCGCAGATGCCACTGAGTTATGGAATCAGGGGAAGAAACTGGTATTTGTGCACGGCGGTTCGGCGGAAGCGAGCGCGTTGGGTGAGTCGCTGGGCGCGGTGCCAAAGATGATCACGTCGCCTTCGGGATACACGTCACGTTACACAGACCGTAAAACTCTGGAGGTATTTTTAATGGCGGTGAATGGCAAAGTCAATTCGTTGTTGACCGAGCAGTTGCAAATGTTAGGCGTCAACGCGTTTGGATTATCAGGCCTGGATGGAAAAGTCTTGCAAGCCGTGCGTAAAGATTCCGTTCAGAGTGTTGAAAACGGGAAGCGCAAAATCATCCGCGATGATTACACGGGCAGGATCGAAAAGGTAAACGGTGATTTGTTGTGTTTCTTGCTCCACGCGGGAATGCTGCCGGTCATTGCGCCGGTCGCGGTGAGCGGAAAAGGGGAAGCGCTCAACGTGGATGCAGACCGCGCTGCGGCGATGGTCGCGTCTGCCCTCCAGGTGGAGACGCTCATCCTGCTTACGGCGGTGCCGGGATTGATGAAAAACTTTCCGGATGAGTCAACGCTGATCCGGCAGCTGCCGCAGAGTCAACTCGCGGCGGCGAGTGAGGCGGCGCAAGGTCGCATGAAGAAAAAAGTACTTGGCGCAGAGGAAGCGTTGAAGGGCGGCGTGAGTCGCGTCGTCATCGCCGATGGAAGAATTCAGAAACCAATTTCCAGTGCGCTCGCAGGCAACGGGACGGTGATCCAATGCACAGCACTGTAGTGAATGCACAGGAGATTATCGAGATCGAGGCAAAGCATTCCTCGGGAACCTACGCCAAACAACCGCTGGTCATCGTGCGCGGACAAGGTGCATCCCTGTTCGACGCCGATGGAGTGGAATATCTGGATTGCTCATCGGGACATGGCGTTGCCAATCTCGGTCACGCGCACCCGAGAGTTGCTGAGGCGATCTACAGGCAGGCCTCCACGCTGATCACTTTGTTCGAGACCTTTCCAAATGACAAGCGCGCGGAATTGATGAAGAAGCTTGCCTCGCTTGTAGGCGGGCTGGACCGGGTCTTTCTTTGCAACTCCGGAACCGAGGCGGTGGAAGCCGCGCTCAAATTCGCGCGCATTTCAACGCGACGTAAAAACATCGTCGCAGCAATGAGGGCATTCCATGGGAGGACCTATGGATCACTCTCCGCAACATTCAACAAAAAATATCGCCAGGCTTTCGAACCGCTTGTGCCCGGGTTCAGCCATGTGCCTTATAACAAGATCGAAGCCCTGGAAAAAGCCGTGACCGGCGAAACGGCTGCTGTGATATTGGAAGCCCTGCAAGGTGAGGGTGGTGTCTATCCTGCGAATGCTGAGTACATACAGGCTGCGCGGAGGATCTGTGATGAGCGCGGTGCGCTATTGATCGTGGATGAAATCCAGTCGGGGTTTGGTCGGACTGGGAAAATGTTCGCGGTGCAACACTACGGCGTCACGCCTGATATCCTGACGTGTGCAAAATCACTGGCGGGTGGTGTGCCAATGGGAGCCGTGTTAATTGGCAGCAATGTAAAGAATCTGTCGCCGGGTGTACACAGCTCCACCTTCGGTGGGAATCCGCTCTCCTGCGCGGCGGCGGTCGCGGTGTTGGATGCCATGGAAGAGGAGAATTTGTCGCGTCAGGCTGAGGTGAAGGGTGCATATTTGATAGACAAGTTAAGGAGAGTAGGATCACCCAACATTCGCGAAGTGCGCGGTCTGGGACTGATGGTCGGTATCGAGATGAAGCAGAAGGTGGCGCCGTACATCAAGGCATTGCAGAAGAGGAAGATCATCGCATTGAACGCGGGAATGACCGTGATTCGTCTCTTACCGCCGCTGGTGATCACATATGAACAGATCGATTGTTTGGTGGATGTGTTGACCGAAGTGTTGACTGTTGAGCAAACAGATGAGTGATTTTGAAACATTGGTTGGCTTGGTCTCGCAATACAGCCCATCGGGGCAGGAACGCGGCGCGGTGGAATGGCTTGTAGGCCGCATGAAATCGCTTTGTTATGAGGAGGCTTTTGTCGATGAGGCAGGCAACGCGGTCGGTGTGATGGGAAGTGGTCCGAAGCAGGTCATCCTGTTGGGACACATTGATACCGTATCCGGGGAGATCTCCGTCAGGCGGGACCCTGCGCGCACCGCGTCGCACGAAGTTTTATACGGGCGCGGTACGGTGGATGCGAAGGGACCCCTGGCATGTTTCACGGATGCGGTCGCGCAGATCGGTCCAGTGGATGGATGGCAGTTCATTGTGATCGGCGCGGTGGAAGAGGAGCGTGAGTCAGACGGCGCGCGCTATGTCGTGACGAAATACAAACCAGATTATGCCGTGATCGGCGAGCCGAACCAGTGGGATCGAGTTGCGTTGGGATACAAAGGAAGCGCGTGGGCGCATGTGACCGTTAAGTGCGGGCAGGTGCATACGGCGGGCAGTGAACGAACGGCGGCAGAAGCGGCGATAGAAGTCTGGTTGAACATCAAAGCCTATGTGGATTCATTTAATGCAGATAAGCAAAAGGTATTTGATCAATTATTGCTTACATTGCGTGGAATGGACTCTGACTCGAATGATTTTGAACAGTGGGCGCGGTTAAAGGTTGGGGTCCGTTTACCTCTGGACGTTTCGCCGGAGGATTGGTATGCCAAGTTAAATGAGATTGCTAATGGCGCGCTTGTGGCGCCAATCGGGTTTGCAATTCCCGCATGGACGTGTGAGAAAAACACCCGGCTGGTACGCGTATTCTTGAGGAGTATCCGGTCACAGGGTGGGGAGCCGCGCTTCGTCTATAAGACGGGAACGGCTGACCTAAATATCGTTGCTCCCATTTGGAAGTGCCCCGCACTGGTCTATGGTCCCGGGGATTCGAGTCTCGACCACACACCGAACGAACACATTCTGCTGGATGGGTATGAAAAGTCAGTTCAGGTATTACGCAGTGCGTTAAACGCATTGGTGAAGATGTGATCCTGATGTCGGGCGTTGTTTTCTAAGTCTGTAGTATTAGGTGCTTTACGTAGACTGTGGGAAATTGGGAAAGTATCTGAATTGGAAACCCCATTTTATTGAACGTGAGGATCAAAGAGTCTCGTATCGTTCTCAAAAAAGCGGAGACGAATGATACTTCTTAATAAGCCCTGATGCCGTGCGTGTTTCAAGCCGATGGGGAAATCAGTGATTTTGCCAGTGGTGATGTGTATGTATGTCCGTCTTTTATCGGGTCTCAGATAGCCGCACTTCGTTCCCTATTTGGGCGGAGTGCGTTGCAGCCAGCGCCAGATCCAGCGATTTAGCACCTTCCCGCAGTGGAATCCGCGTCTTTTGGCCCATCCGGATGGCATTCAGAAAGTCCTGCATCTCCGAGACATACATGTCCCGGTCGGAGGCGATCACCTCTGGTTGGCGGCCGGGCTCCGCCGTATGATGAAATGTCGCGTGGTTGGCATCCGTAAACTCAACGGTAAGATTCCTCGAAACCACTCGATAGTCGTTGATCCACCGGTTTGGGATCGCGCCGTTGGTGGCATAGATCACACCCAGACCGCCGTTTGGGAAGCCGAAAATCGTTGCGCTGACATCCTCAACTGTGTAATCAGCTACATCCTGGTGGAACATATTCTCCTGACGCGAATAAACGGTGATGGCATCTCCCATCAGGAACCGCATCAGGTCTACCATGTGGATGACCTGTTCCACCAGCTGTCCACCGGATAGGAGATGCTTCCGCCACCACGGTGCATGCAGTGAATTACAGAAATAACGTGCGGACATAAGACCCACCGATCCGGCATCCCCCGAATCGATCATCCTTTTCAAATGCTCGATGGCTTCTCCAAACCGAAACATAAACCCCACTTGCGTAACAATCCCGGCGTTTTCCGCCGCATTCACCATCCGCCAGCCCTGCTTGGAGGTCAGCG
>DATKED010000110.1:0-6463 GCA_035512375.1 Anaerolineales bacterium | reverse complement strand
CTGGAAGCGATGGCGTGTGGAACACCGGTTGTGGCCTCAGAGGTGGGCGGCCTGGCTTACCTCGTACGCGATGGGGAAACCGGCTTCACGATCCCCGATCAGGAACCCGACACGTTGTGCGAGAAAATCTCCTGGTTGTTGAACGATCGTGACCTGCATGCGACGATGAGCGCGCGCGCAGTTGAATATGCCCAGGATTATGCCTGGGAAAAAATCGCACAGCAGATTGTGGATGTGTATAAGGGATTGGTGAAGAACTAGCGCCATCTTCAGCTTATGGTCGATTCCGCGCTGGCGCGCATCAACGGTCTCTCCCAGCCACTTGTTGAGTTACTCTTCCAGTTCACGCAGCTTTTCTTTCATCTGAGCGATCTCTTCTAGCTGGCTTGTGATGATCGTCCCACATAGTTCCTTGATTTCCGGGTCCTGTATGGGAGCCTGTTCACACATGAGGATGGCTCCGGCGTGATGGGGAATCATCGATCTCAAGAATTGCTTGTCTGTAATTGCAATCTGTTGTCGAATAAACATAAAAAAGAGGATCAGCACCAGCACACTCAGCGCCATAATCACAGCGTTACGCCGCTTATTTTGATACATTGCGCTCATCAAGGCAAGTTCAATCACTACCATCGGCGCTGTCATGATAGCCGCCATATAGAACTGATTGAAATTGTTGTACACGTTGCCAACAACGTTGACCATTGCATACATAAGGATATACATGGATATGAACGAAAGCGCCGCCATAGCCAGCAGGCGGCGATAATGGTTCTGATTCCTATCCATCAGTTTTCCTCCATCTGAAGTTTGATCCCAAGATTAGATAACCATATGGTTAGCGGTTTAGCTTGTAGGCCGCTTACTTGGATTAACGAGAAATCGGTTAATGTGTGCTGTCAGTGCTTCCGTTTGTTGAGCAATTCTGTGCTGCTTTCCCGGCATGCAGACAGAAGAATCCCCTCTGAAAAGTTGAATAAGAATTGATTCAGAAACAGAAGGAAACTATTCCTTCATCTTCACATACAAAATACTCGAACCATCCAGATTTTGCGTGCGCATCTCGAAGCGGTCCTTAAGATTGGCGATCATACGCGAGAGTTGCTTATGTCCGTAGGTACGCGGGTCGAAGCTTGGGTCTAGTTGGTAGAGTGCGTTGCCCATGCCAGCCAATGGTGCCCAGCCATCCTGCCCCACTGCCATTTCAAAGGCTTGACTCAGGATCGGCACCGGGTCAAGTTCTTCTTTTTCCTCCTTAGCCCTGCTTGTTCTGCTGGAGTGGATTCGCCTTTGTTGCACAGCTTTCTTTTCGACCACCAGGTTTTCTGTATAAACAAATAGATCACACGCATTGACGAATGCCTTCGGTGTCTTCTTCTCGCCAATACCCATTACAAAAATTCCTGTCTCACGGATGCGCGTGGCAAGGCGCGTGTAGTCACTATCGGACGAGACAAGGCAGAATCCGTCCACTACACCTGAGTGCAGGAGGTCCATCGCGTCGATGATCATCGCACTATCGGTAGCATTTTTCCCGACCGTATAGCGGAATTGTTGGATCGGCTGAAAGGCGTGGTAGTTCAATGTTTCCTTCCAGGAATTCATGTTGTTTGTTGTCCAATCTCCGTAAATGCGCCGAACGGTGACCTGTCCGTGGCGCCCTGCCTCTACCAGCATCTGAGGCAGCAGGGAGGATTGAGCATTATCGCCGTCGATGAGCACGGCAATTTTTTGACGACCATTCGTTAGGTTTTCATTAGCCATGGCTGTGATTATATTATGGATTGTTCGGCACGGGTGTACTCAAACCATTCGGATTTGGTGCGAACAAGCCAATATCTTTACACGAGTCGGCGCCCACCCGCTGGAACAACCCGGCATCGCCGGTGACTTCAACCTGGATGGGCGTCTCTTCTTGATAAGTACTATCGACGGTGAGTTTCAATGTCACTTTGTAGCCAATCGCAAGGGAAGTCACTTCAACGGTCTTGTCAGGATGCTCACGCCCTTCATCTAACGCGTTGAGGGTTGCCCTCAGATTCGTGAGGTCAACACCACCGCTATTTCTCAAGACGACAAAGGCATTCGTAACTTCGCCCATGCCGTGTGTCACGTCAATGCTGGTATTGCACCCAAGTATCTCAACTGAAACGGCTGGTCCGCTTGGCACAGTTGTTTGCGTGTTGACAGGTGTATCTGAAGGAATGAGTGTCGGCGCACTGGTGGCTGTAATAAACGGGATGCTGGTGGCAGTTGAGACCTGAACGGTTGGCGTGGCGCTCACTACGATCACAACCGGTGTCGCAGTAAAGATAGAAGGCGTATTGGTCGGTGGCAGGAAGGGCGTAGGAGGGTTGAACGGTCCCGGCTGGATCACCCAACCGTTGCAGGATGCCACGAAAAATATCAAGAGCATCGGCAAAATCGTAAAAGTGGTCTTTTTCATTTCTTCTCCTCCTTTTCATTGTATCCCGCTTGGCAAGATGAGCAAAGTCCCCGTTTGGCGTGCCCGGAGCATTCTCGATTTCATCGGTCACACGCCGTCTGCATGATGCTTCGCCAGAGGCGGCATTGTGAGCTGGGAGTTATTTAGAGTTGCCCATTTTGCTCCCAGTTTTCTAACTGTTTCATGTATTCAGCATTCTCATATCTTGATAACTCAAATGCAGGGGCATAGGATGGCAGTTCTGCACCGGTCACATGCGCCGCAAGCAGATCGCCCACTCCACAGGCGGACATGATCCCATAACCCGATACCGCGCCGATCACATACGCGCCGTCCACGGCCATCGGTCCCACCAACGGACGATTCTCGCGCGTCTTTGTGTAATAGCCGCCATCGAGCTGCGGGCGCGGCATTCTATCAAAATATTCTTTCATACCCGGCAGCATGGCGGCAAGTCCGCGCAGGGCTACTTCAGGGTACTGCTCATCCAGCTTTGGCGGCCAAACAGGATCCATCACCTTTGTTTGATATTCCCACAACATCAAGATCGTCTGGCTTCCCTCTCTGCCTTCGGGCCGTGTATGGACGCCCGCCGGGAACGATTCTGTTAACCATCGTGTCCCGTCATCTTCTGCGAGCGCTTCGCGTTCCTCATCTTCCCATGGCAATGATTGCGGATCAGTCCAGATTAATAGTGGCGCGTCGCGGCCCACCACACCCAGCGGATCTTTGATCGCGGCTTTGAGATGTAACTCCGTATGAACCGGCAGGTCGATCCCAAGCAGCTTGCCAACCTCTTTAAGATACGGTCCTGCGGCGTTGACGAAGATCGGGGAATCGACGCGTCCTCCCGAACTCAGCCTGACTCCCTTAACGCAGCCATGCGCCATATCCACGCCTGTCACGCGTGCGGATTCAAACCGCATCCCGCGCCCGCGTGACGTTTCGAGGAGGTACATTCCCAACTGCTGTGCGCTCAACCACCCCGCGCGCCTGACGTGCAGCGCGGCGACCGCGCGTTCTGTTAGGTAAGGAAAATGGTTACGGATGAGTTCATTACCGATAAGCAGGTCTGCGCCGGTTGGCTGATGGTGAAACCTTTCACTAGCCAATGGTTCATAGTATAATGATGAAGACGAGTGAATGCGCATCGGTCCTGCACCCAGATTGGATGTCGCGCGGGAGACAGTTTCCAGATCTGCAATTTTACTCTTATTGGCGGTCACATATAAGTAGCCGCGTCGATTCATCCGAAATACATCCCCACTTTCATCGGCCAAAAATTCCATTAGATCAATCGAATAATTCATTAGAGCGAGCATTTCAGCATCGGGCCACCAGTTGCGGTAGCATTCCGTGGAACGGTCGCTTGTAAGGGAGAGAGGATGACGCTCGTCAAGAAGAAGGATGTTTTTGACGCCAGCCTTGCCCAGGAAATGCGCAGCAGCAATGCCAGCAATCCCGGCTCCACAGATCACAATATCGGCTGTCTGGTTCATGAGTCCGAGAATTTGGCTTTTAGTTCCTCCCAGTTTGGCTCGACCAGAATACAGCCATCTGGGAAGATAATGGTCGGAACACTCCTATAGCCGTTGTTGACTTTCATCACGAAATTGGTGGCTTCCGCGTTCCCTTCCAATCCCACCCGCAGGTGGGGAATGCTGTTCACTTCGAAAAATTTCTTGGCTCGAATACAGTCTGAACAATATGCGGTTGTGTAGATGACAATTTGCGTTGGTGCAGTGGTGTAGAGGTCGTTCATGGTTCGATGTTTGCCAGCTTTCCTCAAATATAGGGGTTGCCGAAGACTCAGGCACCAAATGTAACCAACCGTGTAACATTATCGGATGTTTACCGTCTAGTCTTCATACTGGACTGCAATCGAGGCTACCTGTAAAGGGGCTCCTCTGATGAGAGAGTGTCTCTTTTTTTCGTACTTAAGACCTAGTATAACCATTTTCCTCACAGCCGGCATTACAAAACCAATAATCGGATAAGAATCTTATGACTTTCTTAAAACGTTCATTTTTAGGCGCCGCCATTTACTTGGCAGTGATTTTTGTACTCGGACAGGCTGATTACGCAGATCGGCCCATTATCAATTTTGCCAATTATTTCTATCTGGCTGTAATGGTTGCCGTACCGCTCACACTTTTCTTTCCATCTGTTTCCCGTGTGTCAGCTTATGTGCCGTTGTTCGTTTGGGCTGCTGTCTATATGGGTTTGTTGCAGTTCATTGATAGGTCCCAATCTGCAGTCGCGGGTGAGTTATCGGTCATTGTGCTGGAATTCATTTTACTGGAAGTGGGCGTCTGGCTTGCTCATCGACTCGCATTGCAGATCAGTCACGCTGAGTCGATTATGGATGCCCTTGCGTTGAGTGCTTTTCCCAACCACGCGCATGATCTCAGTTCAGAAAGCCAGCGGATCAAAATCGAGCTGACGCGCAGCCGTCGTTATCATCGCCCACTCAGTGTATTGATTATTCAATTTGAATCTGAAAATGAGAAAACAACCAGGGAAATGTTGAAAAGCGTTCAGCATGACCTGTTGAGCCGCTTTACCTTTGCCCGGGTTGCCCAGATCATCGATGATCGCATTCGCCAAACAGACCTGGTATTACGGGACCATAAAGGGAGATTTATTGTTCTCTGCCCGGAGACTGATTTTCCCAATGCATCCCTGCTTGCGAAACGGATTTCGCAGGCGATCAAGGAAAGGACCAGCCTGAATGTTCTCTGGGGAGTAGCTGCTTTCCCGGAAGAAGCTTTGACGTTTGAGGATTTACTGCACAAAGCACGCGAACGCCTCCCTCATTCTGCCTCAGTTTCAAGCGAGGCAGTTGCGGTAGTCGAGTCGCAGCAGGTACAATAAAGCTCTGGTGAAGATGATTTTGCATCCACAGGCTCTTTGCTCGTAAAAAAGACGCCAATCGGAACAGTCGTTTTCTGCAGGGCTTAAAGGTAGAGAAGCTAAAGGTTTATAATATGAGTGTATTAGAAATGATCATCCGCCGTGATGAAGATTGGGTCAAGCAATTCGAGCCTGAAAAGCGGATTCTGACAGGAAGAGCTTTTCGGCTGGCGAAGCGGTTCATGGATTTATTCCTGGTCGGGATCACGTGCCCTCTATGGCTGCCTCTGAATATCATCATCGCTGTAATCATTCATATTACTTCCCCGGGCGCCCCCGTCGTTTTTAGGCAGCTTCGCACTGGGAAGGGTGGCAGCCGCTTTTATATGTATAAATTCCGAACGATGGTGCCCGATGCAGAGGAATTGAAGTCGAAGTACACCCATTTAAACGAATTGCGATGGCCGGATTTTAAAATCACGAACGATCCGCGTATCACATCGGTCGGAAAGTTTTTGCGAAAGACCAGTTTGGATGAACTCCCGCAGTTATTCAATATCATAAAGGGCGAGATGAGTTTGGTAGGTCCCCGCCCAACTTCCTTTGGGCCCGAGACCTACAAACTCTGGCACACCCACCGGCTCGATGTAATGCCGGGACTGACGGGCCTTTGGCAGATCCTTGGACGGGCGGAGTTGGAATTTGATGATCGTCTGCGATTGGACATTGCTTATATCGAGCGCGCAAGCCTATGGCTGGATATCAGCATCCTTTTTCGAACTGTCATAGCTGTGTTTAAATCACGAGGAGCCCACTGATCACGGGGGAGTTTTTGCTGTTGCCTAAACCGATGGTTCGAAAGGATTCCCTGCTGCATGAGTAAAAGCACTCTTTTTTTCAAGCCAGCGATTTACGTTGCTCTGGCGATCTATATTGCCTTTACGTATTCCGTGTTGGCAATGGGGGATAGAGTGATTGCTGCAACCATTCCTGAAGATCATCTCGTCGAGATGGTCGGGTCGTTTGCGTTATTTGTGACTTCCGGCCTGTTTTTCTACGGCTTCACCATTGCAAGGAAGTCCCTGGATAAAACATGGTATTCCCTGGTAAAGCAAATGGTGTATTTGGCACTGTCTGTGCTGTTTTTCTTCGGAGCGGGTGAGG
>DATKED010000109.1:0-3232 GCA_035512375.1 Anaerolineales bacterium | reverse complement strand
GTACACTGCAAAGGGCGTTGAGCGTGCGGATTGCATTCGATACGGATGTCAATACCGCCGCACTTGGAGAATACAGGTGGGGTGCGAGCAGAGGATGCGATCCTTCCCTTTATCTGACAATTGGAACAGGGATCGGTGGTGGATATATCAAGGATGGACGACCGTTAATTGGATTGGTCAACCCCGAGATGGGACATATCCGAATCCCGCACAGTCTTGAGCTGGATCCATTTCGTGGAGTTTGTCCCTTCCATGATGACTGCTTCGAGGGCCTCGCGAGCGGACCCGCAATCGAGAAGCGACTCGGTCAAGCGGGAGCAATCATCCCTGCGAATGATCCGTTTTGGAATATCGAAGCGGATTACATCGCCTCCGCATTAATGAATTACATCCTTACCCTTGCCCCTATGAAAATAGTCCTGGGCGGAGGGGTGATGCAACGCGAATTCCTCTTTCCGAAAGTTCGAGGGCGTGTCCGTGAATTGCTGAATAGTTACATCTCCAACAAAAGCTTGTTGGAAAATATTGAAGATTACATCGTGCCGCCCGGTCTGGGTAATCAATCTGGCAGTTTGGGAGCGATTGCACTTGCGATGCAAATCGATGGTGAAAAACATGATCCACGAATTTGATCGATGGTCATGTTTTTACTCATCCTATGGTGGAGGCCAGGGAACGGTGGCAGGCTCGGAAAATCCGTGTTTTTCGACGGTATAGAGTTTCCCTGAGGACGGCTGGGCGCAGCCTGCCTCATCTTGAACTGTGTAGCTGGTCGAATCCTGGTCAGGATAGGAGTCTGTCCACCATTTGAAGATCGTGTCCTGACAGACGAATAATTCAAGCAGATAACCCCGGCTGTCATCGAGGGTCATCTCGACTTTATTCCAGCTAATGGTCACTTTGTTCCCATCCCGGACAGCCGTTACATTGCCGGGGGGACCGTACATATTGCTCCCGATGGATTGCAGGTTGAGGTCCCTGTAAGCGACCGCCGCAACATCTCCAACGACGTCCACGACGGATGGCGCGACCCAGCAGAAATAGTTCAGCTTATCGAATTTGATATGCAGCCAATTGCTATATATATATCGCCCGCGCACCGATCCAACATCGCCCGGATACAAATCCGCTGCGTGCAGATAAGCAACAGACGGTCCATATCTGCAATGCGCCTGCTTGTTGACAGTCACGCTCGGGAATGCAAAGGTCGGCGTAGCCGTAATGGTTGGTGAAAGTTCGATAGTTGGGGTGGATGAAGTTGTGGGTGTAGCAGTCTCAGTGGGTGTAAACGTGGCTTCAGGAGTTTCTATAAAAGCCTCGGTTGTAGCTGTTATGGCTGGTGCAGTGGCAGTAGGCTCTTCCACAGTGGAAGGGGCACAAGAAACAACAAACAGGAAGATCAACAGAATGATCTTAGCGACTTTCATCTAAACTCTCCTAACAAACTTATGATATTTTTGCCAAGCGCATCGTTGTTATAGCCTCCCTCCATCACGATGACCGTTGGCAAGTCAAGAGCGGAGATCTGCTTTCCAATTTCACGGATGCCTTCTGTTGAGACGTTTATTGTCCCAAGTGGATCGTCTGCGTAAATGTCCATTCCTGCGGAGACGACCAAATAGCTTGGCGTGAAGCTGCGGATGAAACCCAGCGCCTCTTCCAACGCGGATAGATAACGCGCGTCATCTGTGCCTTTTTCCAGCGGAAAATTTTTGTGGAATCCCAACCCCGCACCTGATCCCGTTTCACTGGCATAGCCTGCATAATGTGGATACTCAAAATTCGGGTTCGCGTGAATCGAGATCGTTAGCACATCAGCGCGGTCGTAGAAAATATCCTGTGTGCCGTTGCCAGAGTGATAATCAACGTCGAGCAAGGCAACTTGTCCCTTCGCTGAAAGCCAGTTCGCTGCAACAGCGGCATTATTGATAAAGCAATAGCCGCCAGCATAATCCTTGCCTGCGTGATGACCCGGCGGACGGCACAACGCAAATGCGGAACTTTCTCCATTTGCAACAGCCTGCGCCGCGCTCAACGCGCAATTTGCAGAAGCCAGCGCGGCGGGATACGTCCCTTCGACGATGCAGGCGCTTAAGTCCATCATGTAGTAGCCTGCGCGGCCCAATAGCGAGGTCGGCTTTTGGGGATGGCGTCGAAGCGCGAACGTGGAGGGCAGCAGCGTGGATTTATCTTTGGCATCGGAAGCCAGCCACTCGGTCCAGGAAGAGGCGAGGAAATCCACATAGTGATTATCGTGCACCGCGTAGATCGGGTCGAGCCCAAAATCCCTGGGTTCGACAATCTCTGCCCAATCCGTTTGGTTTAGCGCGTTCAGGATCCGATCCATTCGATCAGGGTTTTCAAGATAGGGCACACGCAGCCCGCCATCGAAAATTTCAAACGGCGGTTCATGTTTGCGATGGGCTTCAGAATAGTAGACCTTCATTTCATCTCCGTAAGAACTTGCACTACAATTCTATCAATAGAACGGAGGAAACATGGACGTATTCGAAGCCATATATAGCAGACACTCGCAGGGGAAGGTCAAGCCGGATCCCTTACCGCGCGAGTTGATCGAAAAGTTATTGAATGCAGCAGTGCAGGCGCCGAACCATTACAAGGTGAGACCATGGCGCTTTGTCGTTTTGACAGGAGAAGGGCTTAATAGACTGGGCGATGCCATGGCCGCTTCACAGCGAGAACGACACCCTGAGTTCCCGCCAGAAGCATTCGACAAGTGCCGCGCGTTACCTCTGCGCGCTCCCGTGGTCATCGCGGTCGGTGTGGATAAGCCTGGTGAAGCAAAAGTATTGGAGATCGAGAATGTTGCCGCCGCCGCCGCCGCTACGCAGAACCTTTTGCTCGCTGCACATGCCCTGGGGTTGGGTGCGAAGTGGCGCACCAGCGAATGGGCACGCGATGCAACTGTCAAAGAGTTTTTAGGCTTTGAAGCTGACCAGCACGTTATTGGGTTTATCTATCTTGGCTATCCTGAGTTTGTGGCTGAACCTGCACCAAGACCTTCGTTTGAAGATCGAACTGTGTGGATGGCCTGATTGTTCGAAAAACAGACTGCCGGAAGCAGAAAAATGCTGGCGTGCTTTCGGCGCATAACCATTTTTTAATCGATGCCCAACTCTCTCAAGACTTCGATCATCAAATCGGGCCGATCTGTCATGATCCCATCCACACCCCATTCGATGTATTGTTTCATAAGCTGGGGATCATCCAC
>DATKED010000108.1:0-4955 GCA_035512375.1 Anaerolineales bacterium | reverse complement strand
AAGTTGCCATCCGGACTGAACATGGCGTCAATGTCGCCCGGACTATGCGCTGGAACAGACAAAACCAGCCTGCCTGTATCAGCCTCCCAAAGTTTTAATGCCCCGCTGTAATCTGCGGTAACAATCTTCGTTCCGCCGTGGTTAAAGGTGATGCGCGCCACTTCCGCGGTGAAATTTTGAAGGGTAAATAAACTATTCCCGGTGAATGCATCCCAAATGACGGCGGTCTCATCCCAACTGGAGGTGGCGATCTTTCGACCATCGGGGCTATAGTTCAGGCTATAAACCACTTCGGTGTGTCCTGAAAGAGTCAGCCATTCTGTGATCCCGCTTGCTGACACATCCCATACTCTGGTGAAACCATCCACGCTGCTGGATGCCAGATAGTTTGCATCGGGGCTGAATGCCAGGGAGCTGATAATGCCGGTATGCCCGGTGAGTTCGAACAGTAAAATGGCAGATTCCAGATCCCAGACCTTGACGGTTCCATCTATACCTCCAGCCGCGACATGCCTGCCATTCGGACTCAGAGCCAGTGAATAAATTGGGATGTTTTCATCCAACACCATTAATTCCTCACCATCTTCCATATCCCATACTCGAATCCTTGCGTCCCGCCCGGCAGTGATGATTTGCCTTCCATCTTGACTATAAGCCACAGCCGCCGAACCACGCGGGTGACCGGTAAGTGTCAGTGTGTTTTCTCCAGATGTGATATCCCAGATCGTCACGGCGCCATTGGATTCCAGGTCACCGGCAATTGCCAGAAATTCTCCCCTCGGATCAAAGGCAATGCCAGCAGGCGCAGGAAGCGTCAGTTTGAGCAGTTCATTGCCAGTTTCCGAATCCCAAACGCGCACGGTTCCATCAATGGATTGTGTTGCGATGCGTGTACCATCCGGACTGAATATCCCGTCATTCACCGACGCAGTATGGCCTCGTAAAGTTAACAATTCATTCCCCGTGGAGACATCCCAGACTTTGGCTGTTCCATCTGCACTGGCGGTAACAACCTTTTTACCGTCAGGATTGAAATTTACAGCCACACCATAAAGATCGCCGGAATGCCCCTGTAAAACGAGCCTCTCCTGCCCGGATGGAAATTCCCGGATGATCGCAGAACTGTTCGGTCCGCTGGATATGATCAAGGACCTACTCGGATCGAAATCCACCCCAAAACCTCCCGGCAGGGTCATCCGCAATCGCGAAGCCAATAAAGATCCATGCAATGCCTCTTCCGCCTCACGCGGGACGGGCAAACCAGCCGATTGCCCCTCTGCTACGGCAGCCAGGGCGAGTAAAATGCTGAGTTCCGGATCCAGGCCCAGGTTCGAGACAGAGGCGGCGGCCAGTTCGCGTGAAAAAGCGATTTGGCGTTCTTCCTCCGCCCGTTCAGCATTGGCTTGAGCTGTCAGCGCTACCTGGCGCACCCGTTCTCCCATAAACAAGGCGATGCCCGCCATGCCAAGCGCAAAGAATAGCGCCGCCGTGAGGTAGATGGCGCGCCTGCGCAATTGCCACAGAGCACGGGTCTGACTTTCCGACAGTTGCTTTTCAGTATCCGCTCGTTCCTGCTGAGCTTTCGCCAATTCACGGGCGGCATGTAATTCGCGTTCCTGTTGAGCCTTTCGCTCGGACTCCAGTTGTTCGGCTTGTTTCTTCGAAGTTGACAGGAATTCCTGCTCCAGTACGCTCAGATCTGATGAGTATGTTTCACTCCATTCGACAGCCTGACTTAATCTGGTGCTTTGATAAAGCTCACCAGGATCCCGATCCGACTCCAACCATGCCTGCGCGGCTTCGGTAAGATGACGATGCAGCCTGAGCCCTTCACGATCTTCGACCAGCCAGTTGTGGAGCGTGGGCCATTCTGTGATCAACGCCTCATGCGCGACCTCCACTGAGTCTTCGTCGATGGTGATCAGGCGGGCGTCTGACAATATCTTCAAAACCGATTGAACGGCGGATGCCTCCCGTGCGGCAGGAATGAGTTCCGCCAACATCACCCGCCTGCGGGTCCCTTCGACTCCTTCTCCTAAATTGGTAAGCCTCAAAAAGATATTTTTGGCGATCTGCTGTTGTTCGGATGAAAGTTGGAGATTGAAGACGATCTCTGCTGTCCTTGCAATTGCACCGCGCACGCCTCCGGATTTTACATATCCCTGTAGGGTGAGTGTGTGCCCCTGCCGCCTGTGCCATGTTTCCAACAGGGCATGGGAGAGCAGGGGCAACATGCCGGGTTCCCGGTTCACGTCGCGCAGGATCAACTCCACCAAGCCTGGTTCGAAATCCCAACCGCCATGACGAGCTGGCTCTTCAATTACCCGGCGGACCTCCTCCACACTCATCGGTCCAATATATATCTGGGCGCGGGTCAATGCCTCACGAAGGTTCGGATATTGCCCGCAGTACGAGTAGAAATCGGCCCGCAAGGTGATGACCACATGGACATGCTCTTCAAGCCCGGCATCCACAATGGACAGCAACACGTCAATGAATGCTCGCCGTTCAAACTCATCGGCGCATAATGTGAAGAGCTCTTCAAATTGATCGACAACGATTAAAAGCCTGGAAAGTTCTTGTCTGTCCGGGTTCTGAGAAGGCGTCTGTTTCTCGCCCTGCCTCATCCCCAACAAATACCTGCGAAGATCATGGACATCCTTATGTAGATCGGCAGATCTAATCTTCATTTTCAGGTGCTGATTTATTCCCATTGCCAGAGCTTCAAGCGGATGCATGGTCGGGTTGATGAGAACAATCTTCCAATTATGCCTGCCGTCAACTTGGGTATCGGAGTGGTTATTCTTGAATCCTTGCGAATGAAGAGTTGGGATCAAGCCCGCACGGACGAGTGATGATTTCCCACTCCCGGAGGCGCCCACAATTGCAATGAAGGGATGTCCCTCGGTTATGTGGCTATTAATCAAATTGATTAACAATTCTCGACCAAAGAAATAATCAGCATCAGTTTCATTGTAGGGCTGCAAACCCATATAGGGCGGTGCTCCGGGCGCGGGGCTCTCGTCTGTTAATGGCAAAGCGATTTGACTTGTTTCTTGCTTTATCGAGTTGCTATTTACCGCCCCTCCCACCTTCAATTGTTCATAAAGGGACTGGGTAGATTCGGAAGGCGCCAGTCCCAACTCATTTTGCATCGCTTCCTCACAACGACGGAAAGCCGCTGCCATTTTGCTTAGATCACCTTGCGTTGCGTGCGCCAGCATCAACCCGCGGTAGGCAGCCTCAGGCACACCTCCCAGAGAGATCCATCGCTCGCTCCATTCAACTGTTTCCGACCAGTTTTGAAGTCCCATCAAGCGGCTTATCAGTGCCCCCATCCTCGCTTCAAATATTGCTCCCAACCTCTCACGTTCGAGAACCACCCAATCATCATAAAACCCCGGCAACAATTCGCCCTCATATAAGGAGACGATCTCGATCAGCCTGGGAAGCGGCGTATCTTCATGAATCGGCCTTTCCAGTTCGATGACATCCAGGCGATATTCGGAAGAGGCGTTGAACGCAACCGTAATATCACCAACCAGAAGAAGGGGGTGATCAGAGTTCCCATTGGCATCCAGGCTTTTACGGACCCGCCACAAAGCCTGCCGCAGATTGTTCCGCGCGTTTTCATCGGATGCATCGGGCCAAAACAAACCAGCCAGCTTTTCACGACGAAACGCCCTGCCTGCATTGATGAGCAAATACGCAAGAAGGGACTGCGCTGGGCGTGAATTTATTTGAATGGGGACACCATCCAGCAAAACTGCAAACTGCCCTAATAATCTGACTTCAAGCACGGGGCACCTTTTCTTGACTTGAAAGCGGCGGATGAACGGGAATAATGTCAGATCAGGTCGGTTTGGTCATTATATCAGCGTGTGAGTTCCTATAAATGCAAAATTAACGCCGCTGAATACACTTAAAAACGCACAAGTCCTACACTTCAGACATATCTTCAAAAACGATATTTGAGCTCCCTGGGAATTTCCGTGATAGATACCCGGATTTGGAGGTGCCAATGAAGTAAGTTATATTCCATCAAGACAAGATTGAACTTCAAAACGCTTTAAAAATGATCAGAGGAGATTAAAATGAACGCCAGTCGTTTAATTAAAGTTAGAGCCGTGATCGCCCTACTCGTTGTGGGATTTTTCACCGTGCGCGCCATGTTGAACACAAGGGAGATCGTTTCCTCCACACCTGAGGATACTCAGACACAGCCGACCGAGACACTTGCAGTTGAAACCGACGTGCCCGCCGCTGCCGAATCAACAGAGCCTGTCCGCATCGAGTCGAATGGCGAGGTTCCCTTCTATGCCCGTTTTGGCGAAAACGAGACATTTTCCAACGGTGAATGGGCAGTCATCATCTTCTATCGCTCCCCCGAGTGTATCCCGGCTGATTTCAATCTGAATCAGTTTTTCCATTTTCCCGGTGACAGCGGGCCGGGCGCCTTTGGCTGCACCCCGCCAACCACCACATCCATCGAATACTGGGCGACTGGACCTGAGACCGATCCGGCGCCTTTGGTTGCGGAAATGACAGGACGTGGAGCTGTACCTGTTTGGTTCATCGCTCTGGCAGAGGTCGAGGCGGCATTGACAGATGGCGTTGTGACCATCGGCGAGCTCGCGGAGTCACCGTCCCTGCTGAAAGGCGAAGCGGCGAACTACACGGAACTCCTGCATCCGGGTCAATCAAATGCGCAGTCTTTGATCCAGTTCAAAGCCGAAGGCACACTGGAAGATGGTCGTTCCTTTATGGTTGACGTCAGCTCTGGCGCACCGGATGTGGAGGACCACACAACGATCGAGATCCAGTAGATCTGAATATCCTCATCCTGTTTCAACAAATGAGCATTTACGCCTCAGCTTTGCTGGGGCGTATGACCATATGGCGCTGAGAGCCGTCCTGAGCGGAGCCGCCGTTGGTGGGTGGCGTAGTCGAAGGAT
>DATKED010000107.1:0-3631 GCA_035512375.1 Anaerolineales bacterium | reverse complement strand
TGGGGCCACAGGGGCACTTTACAGAGATCCCCGTCGAGCGAAAGCGGGAAATGCAGAATTGAGGATTGACAGGCGTGAACCCCAAGCAGCGTGTGAGGAGTTAATTTACGTTTGATGTAGTCCGTTTTTCCCACATTATCGATGACATTTATCCTGATGCCGAATGGAGGCAATCATGTATACTACAACAATGTTCTGCATCGAAAGAAACTATTCTTATGCATGAACTCTCTGTGACCCAATCCATTCTGGATCTTGCATTGAAACATGCCAGTAAGGCAAATGCAAGTCAGATCACTGATATTCGTGTTGTGATGGGTGCATTGTCCACTAATGTGGACGACTCAGTACAGTTCTATTGGGATATTATTGCCAAAGGAACTCTGGCGGAGGGTGCAAAACTACATTTCCGGCGCGTGCCTGCCGAGTTTCAGTGCATGGATTGTTCTCAAAAATATCATCCCGCTGACGCAGAACTTATCTGTCCCTGTTGTGAAAGTACCAGAGTAAGAATTATCGCTGGAGAAGAGTTTTATCTCGACTCCATCGATATTGAAAAGCAGATAGAAAAATGACTGAACGTATTCCTGTTGTTGAAAATATCTTGAGCGCCAATGATCGGTTGGCACAGGAAAACCGCGCCCGCCTCGATGCCGCGGGTATCTTCTCGATCAACCTGATGGCTTCGCCCGGCGCGGGCAAAACTTCCATCATCGAACAGACTCTGCCGCGACTTAAGGACAAATTGCGTATTGCGGTGGTGGACGGCGATATCGCGACTTCCATCGATGCGGATCGGGCTTCTGCCGCGGGTGCCCAGGCTTCCATCCAGGTCAACACGGGCGGCGAGTGTCACCTTGATGCAGTGATGCTGCATGGGGCACTCGAGCAGCTTGATCTTCAACAGTTTGATCTCCTCGTCGTTGAGAACGTGGGCAATCTGGTTTGTCCCGCTGAGTTTCGCCTGGGTACACATAAATCGGTGCTGATCGCATCCGTACCCGAAGGCGACGACAAGCCCTACAAATATCCTGGTATGTATCGCGGCGTGGCTGCGCTGGTCATCAACAAAATCGACCTCCTGTCTTACGTGTCGTTCAGCATGGATTACTTTGAGCGCGGGGTACAGGTGCTAAACCCAGGTGTTGTCACTTTTCCGCTTTCCTGCCGTACCGGTGAAGGCATCGATGCCTGGGTGGACTGGTTGCTTCATAACTCCACGAAATAACATGCAGGGCTTGCAGGTCCACATCACGGGTATTGTGCAGGGAGTTGGATTCCGGCCCTTTGTTTACAATCTTGCCCTGCGCCTGAATCTCACAGGCTGGGTGCGCAATACCTCAGCGGGTGTGGATATCGAAGTGGATGGGGAAAGAGACAAGCTGGACTCTTTCGTTAAATTGCTGCGAGACGAGGCTCCGTCACTTTCCCGTATAGACGAATTTTCCGTTTCTTACCGCCCTGCCAACGGATTCCACTCATTTGAGATCCTCCACTCTGAAGCAGTGGATGGCGCGTTCCAGCCCCTCTCTCCCGATGTTTCTATTTGCGATGATTGCCTGCGCGAACTGTTCGACCCAAGCGACCGCCGTTACCGTTATCCTTTCATCAACTGCACCAACTGCGGACCGCGTTTCACGATCATCAAGGATATTCCCTATGACCGCCCAAAGACGACCATGGCGGGCTTCCAGTTATGCGCGGATTGCGAACGCGAATACACCGCCCCGGCGGATCGTCGTTTCCATGCCCAGCCTGTTGCCTGTCCTGTCTGTGGACCAAAGGTGTGGCTGGAAAGTGCGTTGAAGAATGAGGACCAAACATCTCTAGTGGGCGATGACGCAATTGCGGAGACTCGACAACGTTTGAAAGATGGGAATATCGTTGCGATCAAGGGCCTTGGCGGATTTCATCTCGCCTGTGACGCGACGAATGCAAACGCAGTGATCGAATTACGAAACCGCAAGCTGCGCGTGGACAAGCCGTTCGCATTGATGATGCCTGATCTCGAAACAATTGAGGGACATTGCTTCATCAGCAAAGAAGAAAAAGAATTGCTGACTTCCGCTGCGCGTCCAATTGTTCTTCTCAAACGTAAATCCAGATCCAATATTGTCGATGATGTTTCACCAAAGCAGGCCTGGCTTGGCGTGATGTTGTCCTATACGCCGTTGCATTATCTGCTCCTTGAAAAAGCAGATGGCTTTCCGGAAGCATTGGTCATGACAAGTGGAAATCTCTCTGAAGAGCCAATTGCAACTGACAACACCGAAGCGCGTAAAAGATTATCCAAGCTCGCCGATGCATTCCTCATGCATGACCGTGACATTCACATCCGCTGTGATGATTCAGTGGTGAGAGTATTTGACGAAAATCGGCAATCTGAAATCGTAAATCGTAAATCAATCTATCCCGTCCGTCGTTCGCGGGGCTATTCTCCGTTTCCCGTCAAACTTCCCTTTGAAGTTCCGCAAATTATTGCGGCTGGCTCAGAATTGAAGAACACGTTTTGTATTACAAATAGGAATTATGCGTTCCCGAGTCATCACATTGGGGATATGGAAAATTACGAAACGCTGAAATCGTTCGAGCAGGGCGTGGAGCATTTTGAGAAACTCTTTCGTGTACATCCCGAAGCAATCGCACATGATATGCATCCGAATTATCTCGCTACTCGCTATGCATTGGAGCGCGCGGAACGGGAAGGCCTGCGGACTATTGCTGTGCAACACCATCATGCGCACATTGCCGCCTGCATGGCTGAACATGGACTGAATGAACCTGTCATCGGAATAGCGTTTGACGGGACTGGTTATGGTGAGGATGGTGCGATCTGGGGCGGCGAATTTTTGGTCGCGGATTATCAATCCTATCAACGACCATTTCATCTGGAATATTTTCCTTTGCCCGGGGGCGACACGGCGATCAAAAAACCTGCACGCACTGCGCTGGCTCTGCTTTGGAGTCTTGGCATGGATTGGGATGAGTCTCTTGCTCCGACAGTAGAATTCAGTGAGAAAGACCGTTCCCTCCTGCGTGCACAGCTCGAAAAGAAAATCAATGCGCCAATGACCTCCAGCACGGGCCGTCTATTTGATGCCGCCGCGGCGCTGGCTGGAGTGCGACAGGAGGTCAATTACGAGGGGCAGGCGGCAATTGAATTCGAAGCATTGGCGGATCAGGACGAAGCGGGGATCTATCCATTTACTTGGGAACTGGGTCAGGTCCAGGTAAGAGGCGTCGTAGAGTTGCTAATCAAGGATGTAATGGCACGAGCTTCCATCCAGAAGATTTCAGCGCGCTTCCATAATGGGTTGGCTGATGCCGTTCGTGTAGTCACAGGAAAGCTTCGGAAAGATAATGGGATTAACAAAGTTGTTTTGTCCGGTGGAGTCTGGCAGAATATCACACTATTGCGACGAACTCTGTCACTATTACAGATTGAGGGTTTCGAAGTATATATACATCGGGAGGTGCCCACAAATGATGGCGGCCTCTCGCTTGGGCAGGCGGTAATCGCCGCAAGCAGGTTGCGAGGATAATATGTGTTTAGCTGTGCCCGGTAAGATCATTCAGATTTATGAACAGGACGGTCTGCGTATGGCAAAGGTGGACTTCGGCGGGATCTTCC
>DATKED010000106.1:0-6534 GCA_035512375.1 Anaerolineales bacterium | reverse complement strand
TGGAGCATAAATTCCTGAACCGCATTGATGGCACCGAATGGTGTCGGCATGACAGCCAGAAGGAAAACCACCGCGACAATTAAGAAAACCACACTCATCACATCCACGCGGCGGCGCAAGAGACGGATACTGGCATAGATCAACGTGACCGCGAGGATTGCCATCAGCGAGGCTTCCACTGGTACGATGATCGCATTTACTGCAAAGCGCATGCTTGGAGCATCCGGACCAACCCACACACCCAGTCCCAAAAACGTGATAAGCAGCGATACAACCAGCAGAATGCCGTACGCGCCGCCTTTTTGGCCTGCGCGGAATTTTTCCATTTGTACTGCAACCAGATTGAAAATGCCCACCAGCACAGCCATGCCTGCAATGATGACTGCCCAGTCGAGCAATAGAAGCCGCAATGATTCCAGTTGATCTGGGAAGAAGTAACCCAGCAGGACAATCAATCCGGCAGCAATGGCGAAAGCGGCAGTAAAGACGCGCATTAGATTGGCGCTCCTACAAACTTAAGCAAAGAACCGATGATGATCGCAGCAATGATCAGCCAGCGCAAAATATCCTGCACATTCAAACTGGCTTCGTGTGACGCGCCCGCGCCCACATACGCGCCTGCCGCGTATAACTCCTCACCAATCAACGGCTCCTGGGAGGAGACAAAAAATACAGACTGCGCGGAAAGATTATCACTGGCGGCAATCAAACTCGTATTTTCGCGGTCCGCTGCTTCGGTTAACAATCCAGCCTCGGTCCCCAAATCTCCCAGAACAATCGTCGCGGAGACGTTTTCATCCTGTATGGTGGGAAGTGTTCCGGCCGCGTAAGAGAAAGGTGTGAGACCAGTTAAACGTCCGGTGCTGAAACGATATTGTTCTTCCGCGCCCACGGCGCGATAACCAGACTGTAATGTATCCTGCGAAAGAATAGCCAGCGAAGCATCCCCAGCTGTAACAATCGGGGGACGGTCACTCACCGATGTGCGTTCCGCAAGCCGTCTCAGCATTGCCAAGCCAGCCAGCGCCGACCCGCCACGCGCTGTGAAGAAATTGCCACGTCCAAGCGAGATGTGCAGGCGCGTACCATTTTCAACTGCCAGCCCAACAGAACGATTCAGCCGTTCATACGCTTCGATCAGGCGCATGGAGGCGGGTGATCTTCGTCTCCAAAGTGTGAACACCACGAAAAGGATCGCCGCAAAAACAAGCAAGCCGAAAGCCAGCATTATGAATCCTCCCGCCGCAAAAACCGGGCAAAGGCTTGCACCTCTTCATCTTCTTCAAGCATGTGAGCGAACGAATTCCATTCTTTTCCACCTAGAAAGGGCTGGCTGATATAAAGCGCCTGCGCGCCCAATACGGTCAGGGGTGCCCCAGCTTCGAGCAGCCACGAAGCAAGTCCATCCAGTTTGAAGCGGCGTAGTGATTCAGCCCAAAGTGACCATTCTGCACGCGATCGCATGAACAAAGTATAGCATATTTTAATCTTCACCCGACTCGCCATCAGGTGCTGGAAATTTCAGACTCATTGCGAAATAAGGGTCATTTTTTCACCTTCGTCGTCATAGTATAATGATATGAGAATATTTTCACGGAGGAACCATGACGGATAAAAAGATCCGTGTACTTGTTGCAAAACCGGGCCTGGATGGGCATGACCGCGGTGCAAAAGTGGTGGCACGTGCCCTGCGGGATGCCGGGATGGAAGTGATCTACACAGGCTTGCGCCAGACGCCTGAAATGATCGCCGAGGCTGCGCTGCAAGAGGATGTGGATGTAGTTGGCTTATCCATTCTTTCTGGCGCCCACATGGCGCTTGCCCCGCGCATTTTGGAACTGCTCAAAAACAATGGTCAGGATCAAGTCAAGGTGTTCATAGGAGGCATCATTCCTGATGAAGACATGCCACGCCTCAAAGCAATGGGCATTACCGGCATTTATGGTCCCGGTGCATCCACGGACGACATCGTCAAGGATGTCCATCAGGCAGTCAAGCCATGAGATTACGTGGCGCCAAGGCGCCACGTAATTGCGTATATTAAGAGAGATGACGCTGACAACAACCATACTTGAAGGAAACCGGCTCGCACTGGCACGTCTGTTGACACAAGTGGAAAATGATTCGCCTGAGAGCCGCGCCGCGCTCACAGAAATTTTTCAGCACACGGGCCGGGCACACCTCATTGGCGTCACCGGCGCGCCCGGCACAGGGAAATCCTCGCTCGTCAATCAACTTGCCCTGCATTACCGAAAAAATGCTGATAAGAAGGTTGCCATCGTCGCAGTAGACCCTTCGAGTCCATTTACGGGGGGGGCGGTATTGGGTGACCGCGTCCGCATGCGCGACCTCTCAGGAGACGAGGATGTCTTCATCCGTTCGATGGCTTCGCGCGGTGCACTGGGCGGCATTGCCCAAAAAACCGCCTCCATGGTCCAGGTGTTCGATGCTGCCGGATATGAGATCATCATCATTGAAACGGTCGGTGCGGGGCAAAGTGAAGTGGATGTCGCGCGGCTTGCGCATACCACGGTCGTTGTGGAAGCGCCGGGTCTTGGCGATGAGATCCAGGCCATTAAAGCCGGCATCCTGGAAATTGCCGACGTGCTCGTGATCAATAAAGCAGACCGCCCCGGCGTTGAAAATACAGAACGAGCGCTCCGTTCCACGCTCGAGCTTGCTCATCCTACGAAGCGCGTTTTCCGCCATCACGGAAAGACGATGTCGATTTCTACGCCAACAACAGATTCAACCATTTGGATCCCTCCCATCAACAAAACAGTCGCTACCGAAGGCAAGGGTATTGCTGAAGTAGCTGAATCCATTGCAAGACATGCCGCGCACTTACGTCAGAGCGGAGATTGGGCTTCTCGTGACCGCGCCAGATTAGGGTCCGAGATGGATGCGTTGCTCCGGGAGGCGTTGATGGACCGCTTTCTGGAGGATATCCAGCAGGCAACATATGAAGAGATGATCGAGAAGGTCGTCAACCGGAACATCTCCCCCTACGAAGCCGTTAAATCCCTGTTGAACGGCACTCCAAAATAGATATGACATTGAGAAAAGGTTTTGGAACGTAAGGAGCAATAATGTCACAACACGCCCACGGAATAAAAATGTACGGGGATATCAAGTTATATGCTGGTTCAGGGTCACCCGAACTGGCACAGAAAATCGCAGATTATCTGGAACAACGATTAAGCCCTCGAGAAATCATCCAATTCCCCAATGAGAACATCTTCGTAAAACTGAACAACAGTGCTCGCGGACAGGATGTGTATGTCATTCAGGCGACATCATCGCCCGTTCATTACAATTTGATGGAATTGCTGATCATGATCCAGACCGTCCGTCTGGATTCTGCCGCGCGGATTACCGCGGTCGTACCCTATCTCTGTTATGGACGCTCGGATAAAAAGGACCAGCCCCGCGTTCCCATCACTGCCCGCCTTGTAGCGGATATGATCGAGAGTGCGGGCGCAGACCGCTACATGACCCTCGACCCACACGCCGGACAAATCCAGGGCTTCTTTTCCATCCCGGGCGATGTGCTGACGGCCGCCCATATGATCACCGATCATATCAAGGATAACCTGCGGGCTGAAATGAAAGAACCCGTGGTGGTTGCCACCGACCTGGGCTTTGCCAAGAAGGGACGCAATTACGCACTCGACCTGGATGTGCCAATTGCGTTTATTGAAAAACGCCGCGCCGACAATACCGCCAAAGCCGAAGCCCTCACTCTCATTGGCGATGTGAGCGGGCACGATGTTATCATTGTGGATGATGAAGTGGATACCGGCGGTTCCATCGCGCAGGCGGTGGAAGTGGTAAAAAACAATGGTGCACGCGATATATATCTCGCCTTTATCCACCCGATTTTCTCTAAAAGCTCTGCACAGAGATTGGCGGACCTGCCCATTAAACACATTATCACAACAGATACCGTTCCCATACCACTTTCCAAAATGAAACCACTGGAAGGACGGATTACAATATTATCCATTGCGCCTTTGGTAGGTGAAGTCATCCGACGCGCACACCAGGGACGCAGCGTTGGAGAGATGTTCAACGAGTAGCCAATAGCTAACCATGCCCGAATTACCTGAAGTTGAAACGATTGCACGTAAATTAAGACCACATTTACTGGGAAAAACCATTCAAGACGCCCACTTGCGCTGGTCCCGCACGCTTGCTTTTCCATCTCCCAGGAAATTTCGAGAACTGATCAAAGGGCAGGCGGTCAAGGAAGTGACGCGCCGCGCCAAATACTTCATCCTGGGCCTTTCTGATTTCAGCCTCCTGATCCACTTGCGTATGAGCGGTGGTCTCGTCATCAAAGAGAGTAAAATTAGACCCGAAAAACATGATCGGTTGATAATAAGATTACTCTCTGCGCCGTCCCCGGCGCAGATGGCCAATAAGCCTGATGGTTTGAGTAATTTGGTATTCAACGATACCCGTAAATTCGGACGCGTCTGGCTGACTGCTTTTCCCGAAGAGGTGCTTGGCAAATTAGGACCTGAGCCGTTGAGCAGGGAATTTACGCCACAATGGCTTCACACGGCACTGCACAGCAAACATCGTCTGCTCAAACCCCTCTTGCTGGACCAGACCTTTCTCGCCGGGCTTGGCAACATCTACTCAGATGAGTCTTTGCACCTCGCCAAACTGCATCCGCTGGCTCCATCCGATTCGATAACAGCCAAACAGGCTGAGGCTCTGCACGAAGCGGTTCGAAAAGTCCTGAAGCAAGGCATTCGCCGTAACGGCGCGTCCATCGACTGGGTCTATCGCGGCGGTGAGTTTCAGAACGATTTCCGAGTGTACGACCGGGCAGGCAAGCCCTGTCCCGTCTGCGGGACGAAAATCGAGCGGATGATCGTTGGTCAGCGCAGCACTCATTTTTGCCCGAAATGCCAAAGGTTAAGGTGAGTTATGGATTTTAATTGGTCTATCCTCGGCTGGATCGCCGGACTGGTATTTGTTTATCTATTTGGTCTGTTCGAGGGCCGCAATCAGGGCTATAAAAAGCGAAAAGCTGAAGAGGGGCAGGAGAAGAAAGATCAATCTCCGCCCCTGCCTGCCCAACCCGAGACGAGCACGGTGGATGACCCGGGTATTCTGCGCATCAAGAATGAAAATGGATCGTTCGCCCTGGACCTCGACGGTACGCGCGTAAATCCAATATCCTTATCCTCGGACCACCGCAGGCGGCTGATCGAAATGTTGAACATCATGCGACCCTGGCTGGAAGGACGCTCCGCGCCCGCGTCTGCACCAGCCATAAAGCCCCCTGCGCCGCCTCCAGCGACCCCACCCACAACGCTTGATGAACGTCTTGCTGCTATTGGCAGCACATCGACAGAGAACAAGCCTGCTGCTCCCCAGCCCAAAGCCCCCCCTTCCGAGCAAACTGCGCAACCTCCCCCATCGCGTTCCTCAACCTTCGCGAAGGAGGACCGTCCTTCTGCGCCAGCCAATAGCATTGTGCGCCAAATCGACACAATCCTGCAAAGCCGACTGGCGGGCACGCACCTCGAGGAGCGCGGCGTCTTTCTCACACAATCGCCTGAGGGCGGCGTCATGGTTTATATCGGTCTGACACGCTACAATGGAATCGACGAGGTGCCGGATGCAGAGATAAAAGCTGCGATCCGCGCCGCGACTGCAGAATGGGAAAATAAATACACGCCGGGTTTATAGAAGGGTTTCCTATCCTCTTTGTGCATATGGCGCACGGTCAACACCGGGCAGTTCGCGGCTTCTGCCACTTCAGCGGTGACGTTTGGTGTATAGAGTTGCCTCAACGTATGGCCGCTGTAGCGTGAACCCATGCAAACCATATCATAATTACCCCCCTGGACCTCAGCCAGGATCTCTTCCACCACATGGCCCTGACGAGTGATCAGCTTTGCATTCAACCCTGCATCTTTAGCAATTTCGAGTCCTTTTCTCAAACTACGACCCAGCACTGTATCTGTATCCTGTAGATCCTTCACGTGCTCACGCACATCGCGTGTCGTTGGATAATCCAGATCGGTTGGCGGAATCACGTGCAGGATTGTCACGTCTGCGCGGTTGACGGTTGCCACCTGCAAGGCAAGACTCTCCGCAGCGACTTCATACCCCAACCCCCCAGCACTGATTAACAAATTCTTCAAAGGCAATCGTATCTCAGGCACATAAAGAATGGGGCCCTTTATCTCTTCCATCAGCGCACGAAAGGATCGCCCGGTCAGCCAGTGGCGGAAGCGGGAACGCCCCAACGGACTCACGACCGTCAGGAAATCGCCTTGATTCGCTTTCTCTGCAATAACATGTTCCGCATCGCCTCTCAGGACCACGAGGCTGTATTCCACTCCCTTTTTCTGGAACAACTCAACAGCGCTCGCGAAAATATCCTCCAAAGGATGGTGATCGTCTATCGCTGCGGGACTCAGCTTCTCGGTCACACCCAGAAGCGTGAACTTCATCTGCATGGATTGAGCGAACCAGGCCCCATATTCGATCGTGATCCAAGTGCCTTTAAAT